>CAMDXD010000443.1 GCA_945877995.1 Bordetella parapertussis | reverse complement strand
GGCGGCCCACGCGCAGCCCGCCTGGCCGACAAGGTCGGTGCGCGTCGTGGTGCCTTTCACGCCTGGCGGCACGAACGACATCGTCGCCCGCGTGCTGTCGCGTGAGCTGTCCGATTCGATGGGCCAGCAGTTCGTGGTCGACAACCGGCCCGGCGCCTCCGGCGTCGTTGGCGCGGACATCGTCGCCAAGGCGCCGGCGGACGGTTACACGCTGATGGTGCATTCGGTTTCGCACCTTGCCAACGCGCATGCCTACAAGAAGCTTCCGTACGACACGCTGCGCGACTTCGAGCCGATCGCAGCGCTCGCCGGGCAGCCGGGCGCGCTGGTGGCGCACCCGGCCCTGCCGGTACGCAACCTGAAGGAATTCATTGCGCTGGCACGCAAGCGTCCCGGCGAGATCACCTACGCGTCCAACGGCGATGGCGGCAACCTGCATGTGCAGATGGCCGTCTTCGCCGTCATGGCCGAGATGAAGCTGATCCATGTGCCGTACAAGGGCGGCGCGCCGGCGACGATGTCGATCGTGGCGGGCGAGACCCAGGTCGGTGCCGTGACCATCGGCATCGCGCTGCCGCAGATCCGCGCCGGACGGCTGCGCCCGCTGGCAGTGACCGGAACGCAGCGTTCGAACCTGCTGCCTGAACTGCCTACCGTCGCCGAGGCGGCGATCCCCGGCTACGACATGAACCCGTGGACCGGGCTGTTCGCGCCCGCTGGCCTCGCCCGTGGCGCGACCGACCGGCTGGTGCCGGAGATCAACCGAGTGCTGCGCCGTCCTGAATTCAACAAGCTGCTCGTCGAGCAGGCGGTCGAGCCCTGGCTTGCCACGCAGCAGGAGTTCGCCGCGCGGGTTCGCGCCGACTACGAGCGTTACGGGAAGTTCTACAGGATGCTCGGGATCACGGCATCCTGAACCTATTGAAGCCAGACGACGGACGCACGACTGGCAGGGCCGATCGCGGCCGGACACGCAAGAGGACACGCAATGAAGATCACCAGCATCAAGCACTATGCCGTCCACCCGGGCTGGCGCAAGAACCTCATCTTCGTGAAGGTCGAGACCGACGAAGGCATCCACGGCTGGGGCGAGGCCTACTCGCAGTACGACCGCGACAAGGCGGTGTGCGCGCAGCTTGATTCGCTGTCGCCCTACCTGATCGGGCGCAGCCCGTTCGACATCAAGCATTTCACGAAGTTCGCGTTCGACGACTACGCGGCCCGGCGCGGCTCGGTCGAGGTGTTCTGCGCGATCAGCGGCATCGAACAGGCGTTGTGGGACATCGTCGGCAAGGCGTGCAACCAGCCGGTGTACAACCTGCTCGGCGGCCGGGTGCGCGACAAGATCCGCGTCTACGCGAATGGCTGGAGCTACGGCATGGACCAGCCGTCCGACTATGCGCGCGCGGCCGAGAAGATCGTCGCCGCCGGCTGGACGGCGCTGAAGTTCGATCCGCTGCCCAAACCCTGGCGCAACTGGATTCCGCGCGAACACGAAGAGCGCGCGGTCGCGGTGACCAAGGCGATCCGCGATGCGGTGGGCCCGGATGTCGACCTGCTGATCGACCAGCATCGGCGCCTGGCGCCGATGCATGCGATCCGCCTCGACAAGCGGCTGGCCGAGTTCAACATGTACTGGATGGAGGAGTCCTGCCAGGCCGAGTACCCCGATGAACTGGCCGAGATCCGCCGCAACATCGGCATCCCGGTGTGCATCGGCGAGGCCACCTACACCAAGGCCGGTTTCCGGCCGCTGCTCGAGAAGCGCGCGGCCGACATCCTGAACCCGGACGTGGCCTGCGTCGGCGGCATCCTTGAACTCAAGGAGATCGCCGCGATGGCCGAGTCGTTCCTGGTCGCGATGTCGCCGCACAACTACAACTCGACGACGGTAGCCACCGCCTCGACGCTGCATGCCTCGGCGACGATGCCCAACTTCATCATCACCGAGTACTTCCTGCCGTTCGTCGAGTTCGGCAACCGCATCTGCCTGAATCCGCCGCAGCCGAAGAACGGCTACATCGAACTGTCGACCGCGCCCGGCCTGGGCATCGAGATGGACGAGAAGGCGCTGCAGGAAATCCCGGCGCAGGTCTACAAGATGCGCAAGCTGCCGCAGGTGTCGGACGAGGGTCCGTGACCATGGCCCACGAGAAGATGCTGGAGGAACTGGGCGCCCGCCGCGCCAAGGCGCTCGGCATGGGCGGGCCGGACAAGCTCGCGAAGCGTGCGGCGCAGGGCGTGCTCGATGCCCGCTCGCGGCTCGATCTGCTGCTCGACGAAGGCAGCTTCGTCGAGTCGGGCCTCTACGCGACGTCGTTCCGTGCGGAAGACCGCGAGCGCACCCCGGCCGATGGCAAGGTCGCGGGCTTCGGCCGCATCGACGGTCGCGATGTCGGGGTGGTGTCGAACGACTTCACCGTGATGGGGGCCTCGAGCAGCCAGATCAACGGCAAGAAGATCAAGCACGTGAAGGACATCGCCAACGCCAAGGGGCTGCCGATGGTGTTCCTCGGCGAGTCGGCGGGTGCGCGCATCCCCGACCGCATGGGCTCGGCCGGGCGCGCGATCCTCGGCCAGGACCCGACCGAGTACCAGCGCATCCGCACCTCGCCCTGGGTATCGGCCCAACTCGGTGCCTGCTTCGGTTCGTCGACCTGGTATGGCTGCATGTCCGACTTCGTCGTCATGCGCAAGGGTGCGCTGATGGCGGTGGCGAGCCACCGCGTGACCTCGTCCGCGATCAGCCAGGAAGTGGACCCGGAGGAACTCGGGGGCTGGAAGCTGCTGACCGGTGTTTCCGGGCTGGTCGATGTCGCGGTCGACAGCGACGCCGAGGCGATCGACACGGTGAAGCGCTTCCTGTCCTACCTGCCCTCGAACTGCAACGAGGCGCCACCGGTGCTCGACGCGTCGAAGGTGGCCGCACACGACCAGGGTCGCCTGCTCGAGATCCTCCCGGAGCTGCGCACGAAGGTCTACGACGCGCGCAAGCTGGCCGAGGTGATCGTCGACGTCGACAGCCTGTTCGAGATGAAGCCGAAGTTCGGCCGCTCGATCATGACCGCGCTCGCCCGCATCGACGGGCGCACCGTCGGCATCATCGCCAACAATCCGATGTTCAAGGGCGGCGCGATCGACGTCGATGCCTGCAACAAGGCGACCAGCTTCCTGGTGTTCTGCGATTCGTTCAACGTGCCGATCATCCTGATGGTCGACCAGCCGGGCTTCCTGATCGGCCTCGAAGGCGAGAAGCGCGGCGCGGCCGGCAAGATCATCAACTGGATGAATGCGCTGGCGCTGGTCACGGTGCCGAAGCTGTCGATCATCGTGCGCAAGAGCTACGGCCAGGCCTACCTGAACATGGGCGGTGGCCGCAATTCCGACGAGGTCGCGGCCTGGCCGACGGCCGATCTCGGCTTCATGGACCCGAAGGGGGGCGCCTCGGTGCTCGCGCGCGAGGGCGAGAGCACCGAGGCGACGAAGTCCATGAGCGACTCTCTGGTGCGCGACACCACCGCATGGGGACTGGCCTCGCTGTACGAGGCGCACGTCGTGCTCGACCCGCGCGACACCCGTGGATGGT
>CAMDXD010000442.1 GCA_945877995.1 Bordetella parapertussis | reverse complement strand
AGCAGTTCGACCTGGTGATCGACATCAACCTGAAGGGTGTCTACAACTGCACCCGTGCGGTCGTCGACACGATGCTCCAGCAGCAGTCGGGCGTGATCCTCAGCTCTTCGTCGATCGTCGGGCTGTACGGAAACTTCGGCCAGACCAACTATGCGGCCACCAAGGGCGCGGTGATCAGCATGACCAAGACCTGGGCGAAGGAACTCGGGCGCAAGGGCATCCGCGCGAACGCGGTCTGCCCGGGGTTCATCGGCACCACGATCCTCAATTCCATGCCGGAGCGGGTACTGCGCGCGATGGAAGAGAAGGTGCCGCTGGGCCGCCTGGGCAAGCCGGAGGAGATCGCCGACGCGTTCGCCTTCCTGGCGTCGGACGAGGCGAGCTACATCAACGGCATCGTCCTGGAAGTCGGCGGCGGCGTCACGCTCTGATCGCAGCCCGACGCGGTCTCACGCCGCCCCGGTCGGGATCGTGCCGTGCCAGGTCGCGGCGCCGGCCCGCGCGTACTGCGCCGGCATCGAGATCGGCGCGCCGAGGGCGGCGGCGGCAGCCCAGGGCCAGTGCGGGTTGAACAGCATCGCGCGCGCCAGCGCGATCTGGTCGGCACGTCCATCGACCAGTACGGCTTCGGCCTGGGCGGCACCGGTGATCATGCCGACCGCGCAGGTGACGATGCCGGTCGCGCGGCGTACCGCCTCGGCAAGGGCCACCTGGTAGCCCGGCCCGACCGGTATATGCGCGGCGCTGGCCACGCCGCCACTGGAGACGGTCACGTAGTCGCAGCCCAGCGCCTGGAGGGCGCCCGCATAGGCCACGGCGTCGTCCACGCCCCAGCCGTTGTCGGTCCAGTCGCTGCCATGGATGCGCACGCCCATCGGACGCTCCGCCGGCCAGGCGGCACGCATGGCGGCAAAGATTTCCAGCGGAAAGCGCATCCGGTTCGCCCGGCTGCCACCGTACTCGTCGGTGCGGCGGTTGGACAGCGGCGAGAGGAAGGTCGACAGCAGGTAGCCGTGTGCCGAGTGCAGCTCGATCAGGTCGATGCCCAGTGCAGCGGCCCGCTCGGTCGCGTGTACGAAGGCCTCGCGTATCGAGCGCAGTGCGTCGCGGTCCAGCACCGCCGGCACCGGCCAGCCCTGCGCGAACGGCAGGTCGGAGGCGGCGACCACTGGCCAGGGATCCGCACCTTCATTCAGGCTGCCACGGCCTTCCCACGGACGCTCGCTCGATGCCTTCCGACCGGCATGCCCTAACTGGATGCCGATCGGCATGGCGGAATGGACCCGGCAGAAGCCGAGCACGCGAGCCAGCGCGGCCGCGTTGTCGTCGCTGTAGAGACCGCTGCAGCCATGGGTGATGCGCCCCTGCGCGCTCACGTGGGTCGCTTCGATCACCAGCAGGCCCGCGCCAGACAGGGCGAGGCTGCCGTAGTGCATCAGGTGCCAGTCGGTCATCGATCCGTCGACCGCGCTGTACTGGCACATCGGCGATACCTGGATGCGGTTTGGCAGTTCGAGCGCGCGCAGTCGCAACGGGGAGAACAGCAGGCTCATCGGGACCTCCTCAGGCAAAGTAGCCGAGCAGCCACCACCAGGCGAAGTTCAGCGGCCACAGCAGCAGCAACGTCAGCAGCGCCTGCGCCGGAAACACGCGTGCAGCTTCGCGTACCGGGATGCCGGCGGCATAGAGCCCTACGATGACCGGCGGCACCTGGTACGGGAGCAGGATGGTGGAGAAACCGATGCCATAGAGCATCAGCACGGTCTTGACGTTCCAGCCAGTGATCGCAGCGAGGTCGCCGGCGAGCGGCCCCAGCAGCGCTGGCTGTCCCGGACTCGTCGCCACCATCGAGGTCAGCGTCGCCACCAGCGACAGCATCTGGAAATTCCAGTAGTCCGCACCGGCGGCAAGGCCGAGCAGCGACGGCAGCCAGGCGCCGACCGTGGTCGACAGCTTCGCCGCGTCGATCATCGCGGCCACGCCGAGCACCGCGCCGATATAGAAGAAGCCGGACAGTTTCACCCGGTCGTTCATTGCATGCACGTCGATGATGCCCAGCCGCGGCAACAGGCAGGCGAGCCCCGCGCCCATGCCGATCCAGCCGGGACGTATGTGATGCACGAAGTCGGTGGCCCACAGCGCCAGCGCACTGCCGAGGATCACCGCCATCCGCCATTCGGCCGCGGACATCGGCGGCAGCGGCGCAGTCGCCGGTGGCGGCGACACCCGGTCGCGGAACAGCCACTCGATCAGCAGGACCGTCATCACCGCCTTGGCGAACCCCTGTACCGGAAAGTGCAGCTTCAGGTACTCGAGATAGAGGATCTGGACGCCGTACATCGATTCTGCGGATCCGGCAAGAACGAGGTTCGGGATGTTCGCCGGAAGGATGGCTGCACCTACCTGGAAACTGCCGATCAGCATCACGAGCATGATGCCGTTGAACCCCTTGCTGCCCGGCTTCAGGCCCAGCCTTTCACAGAATGCCAGCAGGATGGGCACCATCAGCAGGATGCGACCCACCGTCGCGGGCATCACGAAGCAGAGCACGGTGGTGACCAGCATGGTGCCGATCAGCGCGCGTCGGTAGCTTCCACTGAAGGCGCCCAGCAGGTGCGAGGCCAGGCGCAGTCCCAGGCCGGACGCGCGCACCGCCTCGGCCATGATCAGCCCGCCGAACACCAGCCAGAGCGTGCTGGTAGTGAAGCCCGAGAAGACGACCTCGTTCGGGACGACCGCGGTGACCGCCGCGAGGAACAGGAAGGCGAGCGCGACCAGGTACTCCGGCACCGCCGCCGTCGCCCAGAGCCCGATTGCGAACACGGCGAGCGCGACCACCTTGAGTGTGGTCGCCTGCGCGGCATCGGCGGCAGGCCACAGGAACAACGTCACTGCGCATGCCAGGACCATCATGGCCAGCGACTGGGAAACTCGATGCATCCTGAACCGATCCTGGAGTCCGTTGAACACGCGTACGGCCGGTACGGCCGCCTGCGGCCCGGCACCCCGGGCGTGGCCGCAGGCTACCGCAGCCTGCCCGGCGCCCGCAACCGTGGCAGAGGTCGCCCGGCTATAATCTACGTCCCTTTCCGTGGCACGCGATTGCGCCGAGGACCCGATGAGCCAAGCCCCCCTCCTGACCGGTGTCCTTGCACCGGTCATCACGCCCTTCAAGCCGGACCTCTCGCCGGATGTCGAGCGCTATGTCCGGCATTGCAAATGGCTGCTCGCCAACGGCTGCAGCGGCCTGGCTATCTTCGGCACCAACAGCGAGGCGAATTCGCTCTCGCTGGACGAACGGAAGATGCTGCTCGAAGCGCTGCTTGAAGCCGGCGTACCGGCGTCGAAGCTGATGCCGGGCACCGGCTGCTGCGCGCTGACCGACTCGGTTGCACTCACCCGCTTCGCCGTCGAGCGCGGAGTGGCGGGCGCGCTGATGCTGCCGCCGTTCTTCTACAAGGGCGTGAGCGATGAAGGCCTGTACAGAAACTTCGCCGAGATCGCACAGCGGGTGGGCGACGCGCGCCTCAAGATTTACCTCTATCACATCCCGCCGATGACGGCGGTACCGTTTTCGCTGGCCCTGGTC
>CAMDXD010000441.1 GCA_945877995.1 Bordetella parapertussis | reverse complement strand
TTTCCTTGAACTGCCGCCGTACCTCGACCACCACCGAGCTCGCCGAGCGCCCGACCGCCTCCATCGCCATCGCGCCGAACAGGAACGGGATCAGGCCACCGATGAACAGGCCGATGATGACCATCGGGTCGGACAGGCTGAACGTGAAGGTCACGCCCGGGTTGGTGACCTCGAGCTTGTGCGTGTAGTCGGCAAACAGCACCAGCGCCGCCAGCCCGGCCGAGCCGATCGCATAGCCCTTGGTCACCGCCTTGGTGGTGTTGCCGACGGCGTCGAGCGGATCGGTGATCGCGCGCACCGAGGCCGGCATCTCGGACATCTCGGCGATGCCGCCTGCGTTGTCGGTGATCGGCCCGTAGGCGTCGAGGGCGACGATCACGCCGGTCATCGACAGCATCGCGGTCGCGGAGATCGCGATGCCGTACAGGCCGCCCAGTTCGAACGCGCCCCAGATGGCCAAGCACACGGCGAGCACCGGTGCTGCGGTGGACTTCATCGAGATGCCGATGCCGGCGATGATGTTGGTCGCGTGACCGGTGGTGCAGGCCTGGGCGACGTGGCGTACCGGCGCGTACTCGGTGGCGGTGTAGTACTCGGTGATCACCACCATCGCAGCGGTCAGTGCCAGCCCGATCAGCGCGCAGAAGAACAGCGGTAGCGCACCGCCGGTGGCATCGGCCATCATCGACATTGTGATCGGATAGAACGCCACCGCCGACAGCAGGCCGGCGACGATTACGCCCTTGTAGAGGGCGTTCATGATCTTGCCGCCGGGCGAGACCTTCACGAAGAAGCAGCCGATGATCGACGCGATGATCGATGCGCCGCCGAGTACCAGCGGGTAGAGCACCGCGTTCGGGCCGAGGTCGGTGGCGAACATCGCGCCGACCAGCATCGTCGCGATCACGGTCACCGCATAGGTCTCGAACAGGTCGGCTGCCATGCCGGCGCAGTCGCCGACGTTGTCGCCGACGTTGTCCGCGATCACCGCGGGGTTACGCGGGTCGTCCTCGGGGATGCCCGCCTCGACCTTGCCGACGAGGTCGGCACCGACGTCCGCGCCCTTGGTGAAGATGCCGCCGCCGAGGCGCGCGAAGATCGAGATCAGCGAACTGCCGAAGGCCAGGCCGATCATCGCATTGAGCACCGTCGTGTTCACGTCGTAGCCCATGCCGACCAGGATCGCGAAGTAGCCGGCCACCGACAGCAGGCCCAGCCCGACCACCAGCATGCCGGTGATCGCACCGCCGCGGAACGCCACCGCGAGCGCTGCATCGAGGCCGGTGCGCGCGGCCTCGGCGGTACGCACGTTTGCGCGCACCGAGACGTTCATCCCGATGTATCCGGCGGCACCCGAGAACACCGCACCCACCAGGAAGCCGAAGGCGGTGAGCCAGGACAGCACCAGGCCGATCAGCACGAACAGTACCGCCCCGACCGCGGCGATCGTCGTGTATTGCCGGTTCAGGTAGGCTGCCGCGCCCGCCTGCACGGCGGCGGCAATCTCCCGCATTCGATCATTTCCGGTCGGCTGCTTGAGAATCCATTGGGTCGAAACGATCCCGTACAGGATCGCTGCGATCGAGCATGCCAAGGCAAACCACAACGGTGCGGCCATGAGTCACTTCCCCCTCGTTTTCTCTCGGTTCGAACTGCCTGTAAAAACCTGTGTTGCGTAATGATTCCGACGACATTATCGTTTCGCGCTCGATCAGATTTCGAACGGTGCGAGTTTCTTTTCGATGGAAATATTCTTCAGCCGCACATAGGCTGGCAGGCCGTTGCTGAACTTCAGCCCGGCCTCGCCGCGGATCAGCGGCTGCAGGTAGGCGCGTGCGCGCGGGGTAATGCCGAACCCGTCGCGGCTGATGAAGCCGCGAGGCAGCATGTGTTCGCGGTTGGCGACGCGGGACAGCGGTACCAGCCCCAGCGACCATCGGTAGGGCTGCTGCGAGGTGCGCTCGATCGAGACCATCACGCCGCTCTCGCCGCGCAGCGCGGCCTGCACCGCCGCGCGGCCGACGGCATAGGCCTGCTCGACGTCGGTCTTCGAGGCGATGTGGCGTGCCGCGCGCTGCAGGTAGTCGGCCAGCGCGCAGTGGTACTTGTACCCCAGCCGGTCGCGAATCAGGCGCGCGACCCGTTCGCCGGCGCCGCCCAGTTGCGCGTTGCCGAACGAATCGCGCAGGCCCGATTCGGACAGGAATTTCCCGTCGGCGCCGCGCAACCCTTCGGACACGCCGATGCAGCAGTAGCCGCGCGTCTTCACCAGACGCTCGACGCGGGCCAGTACGCGTGCCTCGTCGAACGGTATCTCGGGGAAGAGCAGCACCAGCGGCAGTGGATGTTCGGCATCGTCGGCCAGTCCGACTGCGGCGGTGATCCAGCCGGCATGTCGCCCCATCACCTCGAGTACGAACACGCGGGTCGAGTTGCTCGCCATGGACGCCACGTCGAACGCCGCTTCGCGCATCGAGGTCGCCACATATTTCGCGACCGAACCGAAGCCGGGGCAGTTGTCGGTGCCGGCGAGGTCGTTGTCGATGGTCTTCGGTACGTGGACGCAGGCCAGAGGGTAGCCCATCGATGACGAGACCTGCGTCATCTTCAGGCAGGTGTCGGCCGAATCGTTGCCGCCGTTGTAGAAGAAGTAGCGGATGTCGTGGGCGCGGAACACCTCGATCAGCCGGGTGTACTGCGCGCGATGCTCTTCGATGCCCTTCAGCTTGTAGCGGCACGAACCGAAGGCACCGCCGGGCGTGCGCACCAGCGCTGCGATCGCCGATGCGGTCTCGCGCCCGGTGTCGATCAGGTCTTCGTTCAGCGCGCCGATGATGCCGTCGCGCCCGGCAAAGACCTTGCCGATCTTCCCTGGGTGACGACGCGCGGTTTCGATCACGCCCGCAGCGGAGGCGTTTATGACGGCTGTCACGCCCCCGGACTGGGCGTAGAAGGCGTTAACCGGCATTGCCTCCGCCGGCGCCCATCGCAGCGAGCATCCGCCGGCCGATCTCGTCGACCGCCCCTACGCCGGGGATACAGGCGTAGCGCGGGGCGCCGGCCTCGCCGGACTGCGCCCAGCGCTGGTAGTAGTCGACCAGCGGCCGGGTCTGCCGGCGATAGACGTCGAGCCGGTTGCGTACGGTCTCTTCGCGGTCGTCGTCGCGCTGGATCAGCGGTTCGCCGGTCGCATCGTCCACGCCCGCGACCTTCGGCGGCGCGTAGACTTCGTGGTACGTGCGTCCCGATGCCGAGTGCACGCGCCGCCCGCTGACCCGGCTGATGATCTCTACGTCGTCGACCGAGATCTCGAGCACCTGGTCGATCGCGACCGCCGCTGCGCGCATCGCGTCGGCCTGCGGAATGGTGCGCGGGAACCCGTCGAACAGGTAGCCGGCCTTGCAGTCGTCGGCGGACAGGCGGTCCTTGACCAGGCCGATGATGATCTCGTCGGAGACGAGTTCGCCGGCGTCCATCACCTTCTTGGCGGCAAGTCCGAGCGGACTGCCGACCTTGACCGCTGCACGCAGCATGTCGCCGGTGGAGATCTGGGGAATGTGGAACCGGTCGCGCAGGAACGCGGCCTGGGTTCCCTTGCC
>CAMDXD010000440.1 GCA_945877995.1 Bordetella parapertussis | reverse complement strand
ACCACCATCATCAGGTCGGCCAACTCGTCGATCACCACCACGATCAGCGGCAGCGGCTGCAGCGGATCGGGCGGGGGCACCGTCGAGCGGATCGACTCCGGATCCTCGCCGCTACCCAGGCGCGAACTGATCATGGCCGCCTCGGCCTCCTTTGCGGCAGCAGCCTCGAGCGGATCGACCAGCGGCGTGCCGGCCTTCTCGGCCTCGCGGATCTTCGCATTCAGGCCGGCGACATTGCGCACCCCGAGTGCCGACATCAGCTTGTAGCGACGGTCCATCTCGGCCACGCACCAGTTGAGCGCCACTGCCGCCTTGGTCATGTCGGTCACCACCGGCGCCAGCAGGTGCGGGATGCCCTCGTAGATCGACAGCTCGAGCATCTTCGGGTCGATCATGATCATGCGCACTTCGGCGGCCGTCGACTTGTAGACCAGCGACAGGATCATCGCGTTGATGCCGACCGACTTGCCCGAGCCGGTGGTGCCGGCGACCAGCAGGTGCGGCATCTTCGCGAGGTCGGCGACCATCGGCTTGCCGCCGATGTCCTTGCCCAGCGCGACCGTCAGCGAGGACGGGTTGTCGGCGTAGACCTGCGACGACAGGATCTCGGACAGGCGCACCATCTGCCGCCTGGGATTCGGTATCTCGAGCCCCATGCAGGTCTTGCCCGGGATGGTCTCGATCACACGGATGCTCACCACCGACAGCGCACGCGCGAGATCGCGCATGAGGCTCACCACCTGGCTGCCCTTCACGCCGGTGGCAGGCTCGACCTCGTAGCGCGTGATCACCGGGCCAGGGTAGGCCGCGACCACCTTCACCTCGACACCGAAGTCGGCCAGCTTCTTCTCGATCAGCCGCGAGGTGAACTCGAGCGTGTCGTTGCCGACCACCTCGACCTGGACCTGGGCCTCGTCGAGCAGGTTCAGCGGCGGCAACGGCGAGTCGGGCAGGTCGGCGAACAGCTTGGTCTGCTTGGCCTTGATCTTCTCTTTCTCGACCCGCACCGACGGCACGATCTCGACCTTCGGAGGTTCGATACGGACAGGCTCGTGGTGCTCGAAGCGCTTGCGCTCGACCTCGACCACCTCCTTGCGCTCGACTGCCGCCTGCGCACCGATCTTCCGGTCCTGGCGTTCGTGCCATCTGGCCAGCGCCCATTCGACAGCACGCTCGACCGCCTCGCCGGTGTTCTCGATCAGCGCCATCAGCGAAAGATTGGTGAACAGGCTGAAGCCGACCGCCATCATCACCAGGAACATCAGGGTCGCGCCGGTAAAGCCGAGCGCCGAGGACACCGCGCCGCTGAACACCAGGCCCACCATGCCGCCGGGCGCGAGCGGCAGCGCGACTGTGTGGCTGTACAGGCGCAGCGCCTCGAGCGAACTGCTCCCGATCAGGAGCATCAGGAAGCCCGCCACTGCGACCGCGAGGTGCGCCCGCTCGAGCTTCAGCAGATCGTCCAGCCGGCGATAGACCCACCAGATCAGGTACAGGCAGAACGCCAGCCACCACCATGCCGACAGCCCGAACAGCCAGAGGAGCAGGTCGGATACCCATGCACCGACGGCGCCGCCGGCGTTGCGGATGTCGCTGACCCGGGCACTGTGCGACCAGCCCGGATCGCCCCGGTCGAAGGTATACAGCACCATCGCCAGGTAGATCACCGCGGCCACGAGGCCGAGCCACCAGGACTCGCGCAGCAGGCCGGCGATGCGGCCCGGCGTCAGCGTGAGGGCGGAAGGTTCAGGGGCCTTGCGTGCGGCTTGGGACAAACGACCGGTCTCCGGAAAGCGGACAGCCCGCAGCATCGAGTATACCGGCGCCCAGGCGCACCCCGGACCAGGCATTGCCGGCGCAGGATACCCCCGGCACGGCGGGCGGGAAATCGGGTCCCGCGGATCAGCGCGTGGATTGCGCGAGGTTGTCGTTCAGCACGATCACGGTGCCGTGGAAGCTCACGTGGTTCATCTCGACGAGATCCTTCATCACGCGGCTGACCATCTCGCGCGAGGCGCCGATCATCCGGGCGATGTCCTGCTTGGTGAGCCGGCGCTTGATCATCAGCCTGCCGTCGACGGTCTCCTCGGCCATGTCGAGCAGCACGCGCGCGACCCGGCCATAGACATCCATCAGCGCCAGGCTCTCGATCTTCTTGTCGGCATCGCGCAGGCGGCGCACGAGTTCCTTCATGAACGAAAGTGCCATGTCGAAGTTCTGCGCCAGGAAGTGCTTGAAATCGTCCTTGTTCACGACGACGAACTCGGATGCTTCCATCGTCTCGATGTTCGCCGAGCGCGGATGGTCGTCGATCAGCGACATCTCGCCGAAGAACTGTCCCGGTCCGAGAATCGACAGGATGACTTCCTTGCCCTCCTCGTCGCTGATGCCGACCTTGATCCGGCCCGACGCGATGATGTAGAGCGAGAGCGACTCGGTGTCATCACCCTGCGACATGATCAACGTACTCTTGGGGAACTTCTTCTGGCGCGCGGTCGACGCGAGACGTTCAAGGTCATCTCCGGGCAGGGCGGCGAAGAACGGCACCATGCGCAGAGTGGCAATGACGGTAGGGGAAGCGGGCACGGGGAACCTCGGTCGCGGGGGTATCTGGTCGCGTGACAGGCCTGCCACCCCGTTCACCCGCCCCGGGACAGGCTGGCTCGAACGCGCAGCGACGGTCATGCGGCCATCGTCGTTCGGTCAACCGACGGGACTTGCGGCCGGTCGGATCCTGCACTTTCCTCTGAAGGAATTCAGTATAGCTTCAGGTGATGGAGCCGGTAGCCGCGTGCGCAAGGAACTCTTTCACAGTCGCAGCCCGACGATCGTTTATCGGCCGGGTCCGCCGGCACTTTAACGGCACCCGCCACAGCGCCGTCCCGCACCGTCGCCGGGCCCCTCGGGAAGGGCTGCAGGAACAGCGTAACACCCTGAATTTGCAGAAGGAACACAGCAATATCCAGGCTGGCGTTTTGCGTCGCGTGTACAATCGTCCTCTGTCATTTCGGGAGTGCCCCATGTCCGCCAAGCCTGTCCGCCACATACGGCTGCTGATCCTCGGCTCCGGCCCCGCCGGCTACACCGCTGCCGTCTATGCCGCGCGCGCCAACCTCAAACCCGTGGTGATTTCGGGCTACGCCCAGGGCGGGCAGCTGATGACCACGACAGACGTGGACAACTGGCCCGCCGATGCCGATGGCGTACAGGGCCCCGACCTGATGGACCGCTTCACCCGCCACGCCGAGCGCTTCGGCACCGAGATCCTGTTCGACCAGATCAGCAAGGTCGACCTTCAGCAGCGCCCGCTGTGGCTGGAAGGCGACAACGGCATCTACACCTGCGATGCGCTGATCGTCGCCACCGGCGCGTCGGCGAAGTACCTCGGCATCGAATCCGAGCAGGCGCTGCTCGGGCGCGGGGTGTCCGGCTGCGCGACCTGCGACGGCTTCTTCTTCAAGGGCCAGGACGTCGCGGTCGTCGGCGGCGGCAACACCGCGGTCGAAGAGGCGCTGTACCTTTCGAACATCGCAAAGACGGTCACCATGATCCACCGGCGCGACCGCTTCCGCTCCGAGAAGATCCTGATCGACCGCGTGATGGA
>CAMDXD010000439.1 GCA_945877995.1 Bordetella parapertussis | reverse complement strand
GAAGTAGCCGATGCCAGTGCCACCGACCAGCATCTCGGCGGCGACGATCACCAGCCAGGCGATACCCATCGAGATGCGCATGCCGGTCAGTATGGTCGGTGCAGCGGCGGGCAGCACCACCCTGAACGCCGTCCTCAGCCGTCCGACCTCGAGCGTGCGCGCCACGTTGAGCCAGTCGCGCCGCACCGAGGCGACGCCATGCGCGGTGTTGATCAGCATCGGCCAGATCGAACAGATGAAAATCACGAAGATCGAAGAGATCGTCGAGTCCTTGATGGTGTAGAGGGCCAGCGGCATCCAGGCGAGCGGCGAGATGGGCTTGAGCACCTGAATGAACGGATTGAGCGCCTTGAACAGCAGCGGCGACATACCGATCGCGAAGCCGAGCGGGACCGCGACGATGGCCGCGAGCAGGAAGCCCAAGAGCACGCGCCCGATCGAGTAGCCGACCTGGATGCCGACGCCCTTGTCGTTCGGCCCGTTGTCGTAGAAGGGATTGGAAAGATGCTTCCAGATGGCGGTTCCCATCTGCGGCAGCGTGGGCAGGCCGGAACTGGTCTGCCCCTTGCCACCCATCAGGCGGGCGTACTCGGGGTCGGCGAACTGCGGGGCGGCGACCGGCGCGGTGGCGAAATGCCACAGCGCCAGCACCGCCAGCAGGATACCGACCGACAGGAAGCCGGCGCGAAGGCCCTGCGACCTTGCGAGGTTGCTGAACATGGTGACTCCGGATCGTGCGGGGAACGGATGCGGCGGATCAGGTCCGACGGATCGCGAAGCTGTTGATGTACTGGTCGACGTTCTTCGCCGGGTCGAACTCCTTGCCCATCACCCGGATGCGCGGGTATGCATCCTTCGGCGAGGTCATCTTCAGTTCACCCATGGCCTTGCGCGCGTCGGTGATCATGAACACTTCCTCCGCGATCTTGCGGTAGTTCACGTCGCCCTTCACGTAGCCCCAGCGCTTCATCTGGGACAGGATCCAGACGGCCATCGTGCCCCACGGGAACGGATCGAAATCGACGCGGTTGGGATCCTTGCGCACGTTGCCCAGGCCGTCGGCATAGGTGCCGACCAGCACCTGCTCGATCACCTCGAACGGCTGGTTCAGGTACTGCGTCGGTGCGATCGAGTTGGCGATCAGCGAGCGGTGCTTCGGATCACGCGCCATCGCATGCGCATTGAGGATCGCGCGATACAGCGCCGCGAAGGTGTTCGGATGCTGCTTGATCCACGCGTCGGACACGCCGAAGGCACAGCATGGATGGCCATCCCACAACTCCTTCGTGAGCAGGTGGATGAAGCCGATGCCGTCGTATACCGCACGCTGGTTGAACGGCTCGGGCCCGAGGAAGCCGTCGATGTTGCCGGCGCGCAGGTTGGCCACCATTTCAGGCGGCGGCGTGACACGGATCTGGATGTCCTTGTCGGGATCGAGCCCGGCCTCGGCCACGTAGTAGCGCAGCAGGAAGTTGTGGATCGAGTACTCGAAGGGAACGGCGAAGCGCATCCCCTTCCAGGTCTTCGGATCACGCCGATCCTTGAACTTCTGGTGCAACGTGATCGCCTGGCCATTGACGTTCTGGATAGTCGCGACGTTGATGCCGGTAGCGACCGACCCCAGGCCCATCGAGATCGACAGCGGCATCGGCGAGAGCATGTGCGAGGCGTCGTACTCACGGTTGATCATCTTGTCGCGCACCAGCGCCCAGCCGGCGGTGCGCTGCAGTTCTACGTTCAGCCCTTCGCGCTCGTAGAAGCGCAGCGGGTGCGCCATGATCAGCGGCGTCGCGCAGGTAATAGCGACGAAACCCACCTGCAGGTTCTTCTTCTCGATCGCCAGCTTGCCGTCCTGGGCGATCGCCTGCATCGCGCCGATCGGCAGCACCGAGGCGATCGCACCCATCGCGGTGCGCATGCCGACTGCCTTCAGGAAGCGGCGACGCACGTCGTCGTCGGGGAACAGCGCACGCACGACGGCCTGCTCGATGATCCGGTTGCTCGCCGCTTCGGTGGCCTGGTTGCCATCGAACCAGGTCTCAGGCGACGCAGCGTGCGCGGGCGATGCATGCGCCTCATGCTCGGCCTGGGATGCATGCCGTCCGCATTCGCAGGGATTCAACGCTACCGAGGGATCGAAGGGATTGTCGAATGCGGCCACTCGAATCTCCAATGTGAGAGGGGTCAGACCCCACTCAAAGCAGCAGTCATGCCAGCACGCACGTTCCCGGTGCGAGGGCCGCCGATATCGGATATCAGTCCCTGCAACGGTGCATGAAACCTCGCGCATGCACTTGCACGAGGCGCCATCCGGAAGCGCGGGGTCTACCGGTCGGGTCAGGAGATCAGGGCGCCCGGTGCGAGGCTGGCGGGACGGACTCGTTGTCGGGCAGGCCGCGTGCGGTAAAGAACGTCAAAGGTGCCGCGCGCAGACGACGAGCGAGGTGCCGCCCGAGCCCGCGCACCTCGGCTGGCGCGATCGCGCGGGCGCGCATCGCCATCCACAGCGCGAGCGAGAAGCTCACCAGCAGGTTCACCGCACCGATCATCAGCACGCCCAGCAGGCCCCATGCGAAGGCCTGCCATGCCAGCGCGAAGCCCGAACCGGCGAGTGCGTAACCGAGGTTCGCCGAGGAGAACGCGATATGCCGGATGTCGATCGGCAGGCCGAGGATCATGCCCACCGTGCCGGCAGTGCCGAGCATGCAGCCGAACAGGAAGTTCCCGAGCAGGCCGCCGAGGTTGGCTTCCAGGTAGGCGCCGAGCTTCGCCGCACGCGCCGGGCCGGCCAGGCGGCGCAGCCACGGCAGGCGATCGACCCGCTGGCCCAGCCGCGCATAACCGGCGGTATTGTCGAAATACCCGGTCAGCACGCCCGACAGGAACAGGAACACGCCGGCGAGCGCAGCATGGGGCAGCGCCCAGCCGGTGATGTCGAGTTCGTGCAACAGGTAGTCGGCCTTGGCGGCATCTATCGGCGGTGCACCGGAAAACGCGACGAACAGCATCGACAGCAGCAGCGCAACCGGCAGCGCCACGGACACGTTGCCCAGGATGGCCGCGAACTGGGTGCGGCCGACCGCCGCAAACAGATCGACTACGCGCTCCAGGTCGGCGGCACGGCGCACACCGTCGGCGTGCAGTTCACCCAGATAGCCGGCGATCGTCTGCGCGGTCATGGCCGGCTGCTTGGTGGCCACCGTCAGGTGCAGCATGTAGATGATGACGAAGCCCAGCCCATAGATCAGGCTGTAGCCGAGCGCATAGCCGATCGGCGCGAGGTCGAGCTTGCCGGCGAAGATCTTCAGCAGCGCCATCACGCCGATCAGGGCGCCCGCACCCATCGCGGCGCGCCACATCGCAACGTAGGCGGTGCGTGTCTCCGCGATGTAGTGCTCGCCCGTCTTCGCCGCATTTTCGGTGACCCGCAGGGCCAGCATCGACACGCCGACACCCACATGGCTGCGCAGGCTGCAACGGCGGCTCTCCGCGGCCAGTGCCGAGCGAACCAGCGCGCTCCAGCGCTCGACCACCGCCTGCCGGCGCAGGTCGGCAGCTTCGTTGACGACCGCGTCATCGAGCAGCAACCCCAGTTCGCTGATCCGGCGCAGGG
>CAMDXD010000438.1 GCA_945877995.1 Bordetella parapertussis | reverse complement strand
CGTGGATGATCAAGCACGGCGTACGCTTCCAGAATTCCCTGTCCGGTACCCTGCACCTGTCGCGTACCAATGCGTTCTTCCTGGGCGGCGGGAAGGCGCTGGTCAATGCCTACTTCCGCAGCGCGGAGAAGCTGGGCGTGGAGATCCGCTACGACACCAAGGTCGACCGGATCGAACTGGTCGACGGCGAGTTCCGCGCGGCCTATGTCGGCGACGAACGCATCGAGGCGAAGACCTGCGTGGTGTCGAGCGGCGGCTTCGAGTCGAACCGCGAATGGCTGCGCGAGGCCTGGGGCCAGCATGAAGGTGAGTGGGTGGCGGACAACTTCATCATCCGCGGCACCCGCTACAACACCGGCGTACTGCTCAAGCAGATGCTCGAGGCGGGTGCGGACAAGATCGGTGATCCGGCGCAGTGCCATGCGGTGGCGATCGATGCGCGCGCGCCGCTTTACGACGGCGGCATCTGCACCCGGGTCGACTGCGTGTCGCTGGGCATCGTGGTCAACCGCGACGGCCGCCGCTTCTACGACGAGGGCGAAGACTTCTGGCCCAAGCGCTATGCCATCTGGGGCCGGCTGGTCGCCTTCCAGCCAAACCAGATCGCCTATTCGATCATCGATGCCAAGGCGGTCGGCCGCTTCATGCCGCCGGTGTTCCCCGGCGAGAAGGCGAACGACCTGCCGACGCTGGCGCGCCAGCTCGGGATCGACCCCGACGACTTCATGAAGACGGTCGAAGCCTACAACGCCTCGTGCAAGGTCGGCACCTTCGACCATGCGGTGCTGGACGACTGCCACACCGAAGACCTCACTCCGGCCAAGACGCACTGGGCCCTGCCGCTCGATACCCCGCCGTTTTATGGCTATGCGCTGCGCCCGGGCATCACGTTCACCTACCTGGGCGTGAAGATCGACGAGACGGCAGCCGTGCATTTCTCCGGCGTGCCCAGCCGCAACCTGTTCGCCGCCGGCGAAGTCAGTGCCGGCAACGTGCTCGGCAAGGGCTACCTCGCCGGCATCGGCGTGACCATCGGCACCGCGTTCGGCCGCATCGCCGGCACCTCCGCGGCGCGCGTCGCACTGGACCCGGCGCTCGCCCCCGTACAACCGAAGAACACCGAAGGAGCCCTGAGTGCCGCCGCCTGAGTCAGCCTCGACCACCCTGGATGCACTGACCCGCGAGGCCGCCCATCTGGGCGCCGGCGGCCAGCCGGTCTCGCCGTCGGCCGCGTTCAATGCGCTGCCGCTGACCGAGGCCGAAGGCGAGGTCGCGCGCCAGATGCAGATCTGCAATGCCTGCCGCTACTGCGAAGGCTCGTGCGCGGTGTTCCCGGCGATGACCCGCCGGCTCGAATTCGGCAAGGCCGACGTGCACTACCTGGCCAACCTGTGCCACAACTGCGGCGCCTGCCTGCATGCCTGCCAGTACGCGCCGCCGCACGAGTTCGCGATCAACGTGCCCAAGGCGATGGCCGTGGTGCGCGGCCAGACCTATTCCGACTATGCGTTCCCGCAGGCGCTGGGCGCGCTGTACCGGCACAACGGGCTGCTGGTGTCGCTGGCGATTGCTGGCGGCCTCGCGCTGTTCCTGGCGCTGGCCGTCGCGATGAAGGGCGGTCTGTGGCACGAGCCGCTGGCGGGCAACTTCTACGCCGTGTTTCCGCACAACCTGATGGTTGTCCTGTTCGGCGCGGTGTTCGGCTTCGCGGTGCTCGCGCTCGCCATCGGCGTCACCCGCTTCTGGCGCGACGTATCGCCGGGCGAAGTGCCCGAGGGCGGCAATGCACCGGCTGCAGCCGAGGCCGTGCACAACGCGCTGAAGCTGAAGTACCTCGACGGCGGCCATGGCGAGGGTTGCCACAACGAAGACGACCGCTTCAACACCACCCGCCGGCTGCACCACCACTTCACGTTCTACGGCTTCATGCTGTGCTTCGCCTCGACCAGCGTCGCGACAATCTACCACTATGCATTCGGCTGGCAGGCACCCTATGGCTATACCAGCTTGCCGGTGATCCTCGGCACGGTAGGTGGAATCGGCCTGCTGATCGGGCCGATCGGCCTGTGGCGGTTGAAGACGCAACGCCATCCGATGCATGGCGACAACGCGCAGAACCCGATGGACTACGGCTTCCTGGCGCTGCTGTTCCTGGTCAGCCTGACCGGCCTGCTGCTGCTGGTGTTGCGCGACACCGGTGCGATGGCGCTGCTGCTGGCGGTGCACCTGGGCGTGGTGATGGCGCTGTTCGTCACCCTGCCCTACGGCAAGTTCGCGCACGGCATCTTCCGCAGCGCGGCCCTGCTCAAGTGGTCGATCGAGCGCCGCCTGCCGAGCCGGCTGCGTCTGGGCAGCGACTGAGCGTGGCCAGACCGGCCTGCGGAAGCGAACGGGCATCGGCTTGACCGAATTTCCGACCGTCGCAGCGATGCGGGTGATACCGGTAGCCGGCCAGGACAGCATGTTGCTGAACCTGAGCGGCGCCCATGCGCCGGTATTCATCCGCAACCTGGTCGTGCTCACCGACAGCGCTGGGCACACCGGCGTCGGCGAGGTGCCCGGCGGCGAGACGATCCGCCAGACGCTCGAACAGTCGACGCCGCTGGTCCTGGGCCAGCCGGTCAGCGACTTCGGCGCGGTGAAGCGCGCCATCGAACAGCGCTTCGGCGCGCTCGATGCCGACGGCCGGGGCCGGCAGACCTTCGACCAGCGCGTTGCGATCCATGCGATGACTGCGGTCGAATCGGCCCTGCTCGACCTGCTCGGCCAGCACCTCGGCCTGTCGGTCGCGCACCTGCTGGCACAGCTCGCCGACGAACCGGCACCGCGCACGAAGGTGCAGGTGCTCGGCTACCTGTTCTACATCGGCGAGCGTCGGCGCAGCGAACTGCCATATCGCCAGGGGCCAACCGCGGCCGATGCCGACGACTGGCTGCGCCTGCGCGACGAACCGGCGCTGGATGCCCGCGCCGTGGTCGCGCTGGCCGAGGCCGCCCATGCCCGCTACGGCTTCGCCGACTTCAAGCTGAAGGGTGGCGTGCTGCGCGGCGAGGACGAGGTGGAGGCGGTGGTCGCGCTGCACGAACGCTTCCCGCAGGCACGCATCACGCTCGACCCGAACGGTGGCTGGCTGCTCGACGACGCGGTACGGCTGATGCGCGACATGCACGGCGTGCTCGCCTATGCAGAGGATCCGTGCGGTGCGGAGGGCGGCTTCTCAGGGCGCGAGATCATGGCCGAGTTCCGCGCCGCGACCGGCCTGCCCACCGCGACCAACATGGTCGCCACCGACTGGCGGGAGTTGCAGCATGCACTGACCCTGCGTGCGGTCGACATCCCGCTCGCCGACCCGCACTTCTGGACGATGCAGGGGGCGATGAAGGTCGCCTCCACCTGCCGCGATGCCGGGCTCACCTGGGGCTCGCATTCGAACAACCACTTCGACGTGTCGCTGGCCATGTTCACGCACGTGGCTGCCGCAGCACCGGGACGGGTGACCGCGATCGATACCCACTGGATCTGGCAGGACGGACAGCGGCTCACGCGCGCGCCGTTGCCGATCGTCGATGGATATATCGACCTGCCCGCACGCCCCGGGCTCGGCGTGGACCTCGACTGGG
>CAMDXD010000437.1 GCA_945877995.1 Bordetella parapertussis | reverse complement strand
CGACCCGCGCGCCGGATCGACGAACTGCGGGAACAGCGCCAGGTAGAACATCGCCACCTTCGGGTTCAGCAGGTTGGTCAGGAAGCCCTTCACGAGCAATGCCCGTGGCGATTCAGCGGGCATTGCACGCGGCTCGAGTGGCGAGCGCGCCCCGGGGCGCACCGTATCCCAGGCCATCCACAGCAGGTAGAGCGCGCCGGCGAACTTCACCGCATCGAAGGCGACCGGCACCGCGACCAGCAGCGCCGACAGGCCGACCGCCGCGCACAGCATGTGCACGATGAAGCCGGCGACCACACCGGCCAGCGAGACCATGCCGGCCGCCCGCCCCTGGCAGATCGCCCGCGACAGCAGGTAGAGCATGTTCGGGCCCGGCGTCACCACCAGCACGATGCAGGCGGCGATGAACAGCAGCAGTTCGGGCAGCGGGATGGCAGGGATGGCTGGGATGGCGATCACGAGGATGGACACGGGCGACAGCCACGATACCCTACCGTATCGCCGCGATGAAGCCGGCCGACGTACCCAGGGAGGAACACCGATGACTGCACCCGACACCCGCCGCCGCCTCGCCCTCGGAACGATGCTCGGCGCGCCGCTGGCACTGGCTGCTGCCGGTTCCACCGTGTCGTCGAGCGCCGCGGCCGCCGATGCCGCCACTGGCGCGAAGGCGCCGCGCGCGCGCGGTCCCGAGGTCTACATGGGCCTGGACCAGCGCGAACTCGACGACGCCTACGACCAGCGGGTCTGGGCGCCGAACCGCAACACGGTGACGCGACGGATGGACAACACCTGCGACGAGGCACGCCGGCGCCTGGGCGAGCCGCTGCGCCGCGCCTACGGCGACAAGCCGGTCGAGGGTCTCGACATCTTCCGTACCGACCGCCCGAACGCACCCATCCAGCTCTACATCCACGGCGGCGCCTGGCGCAGCAACACCGCGCGTGACCATGCCTACCCGGCCGAGACGGTCGTTCGTGCCGGTGCGCACTTCATCGCGATCGACTTCGACAATGTCAACGGCACCGATGGCAGCCTGTTCCCGATGGTCGACCAGGTGCGCCGGGCGATCGCATGGACATACCGCAATGCGAAGGGCTTCGGCGGCGACCCGGAGCGGCTCTACGTGTCCGGCCGCTCCTCGGGCTCGCACCTGGGCGCCTGCGCGGCAATCACCGACTGGCAGGCGTTCGGCCTGCCCGCCGATGCAGTGAAGGGCTATGTACTCCAGAGCGGCATGTACGACCTGCGCGGCCCTCGGCTGTCACAGCGCAGCAGCTACGTGAAGTTCACCGACGAGATGGAACACGAGCTGTCGCCGCAGCGCCACCTCGCCCGCATCGGCGCGCCGCTGGTGGTGCTCTGGGGATCGGACGACTCGCCCGAGTTCCAGCGCCAGGGGCGGGACTTCACCGCGGCGCTGCAGAAGGCCGGCAGGCCGGCACAGGGCATCCTGTGCACCGGCTACAACCACTACGAGATGGCCGAGAGCTTCGCCAACCCGTACGGGCCGGTCGGGCGCGCGGCGCTCGAACAGATGAAGCTCGCGCGCGCCTGAAGCGGATCGCCCGGCCTACGCTTCGAGCCGGAACACCGTCGTCGTCTCGAGGTCTTCGCCGAACCAGGCGATGATCCGTGCGTCGCGTTTGCCCAGGTACTCGGTGCGCCCATCGACCTGGATCATCGGCACGTCGTGGCCGGGCACCAGCACGCTGCCCTTCTTCTTCTGCCAGTAGCCCCAGATCGATTCGATCGAGGCAGCAGACTGTGCTGCATTGAAGGTCATGTCGGTGCCGCGCGAGAGCAACTCGGCGCGATTCTTCGCGGCATCGCCGGTGAACACGATGTCGCGGTCGCGGCCGTGCAGTACGTAGACCATGCAGCCGGGCGTATGGCCGGGTGCGAGGTGCGCGGTCATGCCGGGGAACACGGTATCGCCGTCGGCCGCGGTGGCCAGCGTCGGCCAGGTCTTCAGCGCGCGCACGTACAGTTCCGGCACCGGCGACTCGCCCCAGGGCTGCTCCGCTGCCCAGCCGAGTTCGTCTGCGCCGATCACGATGCGCGCATTCGGAAACAGCGTGAAGTTCACCGAATGGTCGTAGTGCGAATGGGTGAGGATCACGTCGGTGACATCGGCCGGCTTCACGCCATGCTCGGCCAGCCGTTCGCGCAGCAGGCGGCGCATGCCGAAGGAACCGGTGTCGACGAGCGCCACGCGGCCTTCACCGCGGATCAGCACCACCGAACTCCAGCCCATGCCGCCGTGGCAGACCGCCTTGCCGGGGAATCCCTGGACGACGATCTCGATATCGTAATTGTCGAATTTCATGCCAGTTCCGTTCTTTCGTTCGAGTATTCCTGCATGTGCCCCCGGGTCAGGGGGAAGCGGGCTTGCAGTCGCCGAGCCGCTTGCCGCTCAGTTCGTTGTTCATCTGCATCGACTTGCCGTCCGCGCCGGTCATCACCACCGATGACTGCATCGCGTAGGTTTCGCTGGTGAGCGTGACCGATCCGTCGCCGGCCATCTTCACGCGGCCGGTGCATTCGAGCTTCCAGCGGGTGGTGCTGCCCTGGGTACGCGGGTCGAGCACCTTGCACTGCTCGGAGCCCGGCGGCCGGCTGGCCCTGGCCTGCAGGTCCTGGATCTCCTGGGCGCTGATGCATTTCTTGAGCACGATCGGCGGTATCGGCTTGGTTCCGGGCACTTCCGCACGGATGGTCATCTCCCACAGGCCTTCGCGGAAGTTGCCGACGATCGGCGGTACGGCGGCCTCGGCAGGAACGGCCGCCGTGGCCAGCAGCCACAGTACGCCTGCGCCCGCGGCAACCACCGCAGCCCGTGCCGCGCACGTCGGGGGAACTTCACCTGTCATGTTCATCGTCGGGCTCCTATGGCATCGCCGCATCGGCATCCTGCGTCGGCATCGCACAATGCGACATCGAGCGGCACGGCATGGCTGCCGCGCACGATGAAGCACCGCTCGCCGCGTTGCTCCACGGTCGCCGGGAAGCGCGCCGGATCGGCCTCGATCGCGCCGAGCAACGGCTGTGGAATCAAATGGGAATGCAGGTCGATGCGCTGCGCCATCGGGATGGGGCCAGTCGAGGGTGTCGCCCGCATTATCCCCGGATCGGCGCGGCGCCGGCGCCGGCGCGCACAGCGATCAACCGCGCGATCCGCCCGTCCGTCAGCCTGCCTCGCCGAGCAGCGTGTACGCCGTCCTGCAGCAGATCTGCTCGCGTTCCTGCGGCGTGAGCCGCGGCACCGCGTCGAGGTTGGCGATCGGTGTCTCGTCGCCCATGTCGTACGGCGAGTCGGTGCCGAGCACGCAATGATCGGCGCCGACGCTGTCGATCAGGTGCCGGGTCGACTGCGGGTTGTGCGTCAGGCAGTCGAAGTAGAACTTCTTGAAGTGGTCGACCGGCGAGGTGGTCGACAGGGCCCGCGCCTCCGGGCGCACCGAGTGGCCGTGGCGGAAGCGGCCGATCTGGTAGGGCACGTAGCCGCCGCCGTGCGCGAGCAGGAAGCGCAGGTTCGGCACCTCGTCGAGGGCACCGCTGAACATCATGTTGGCGGTGAAGATCGTGGTCTCGAGCGGGTTGCCGATCATGTTGATCAGGTA
>CAMDXD010000436.1 GCA_945877995.1 Bordetella parapertussis | reverse complement strand
GAAACAGACCGGTAGAAGGGAAAAACCGCCGTGCAGGCGCTGCCTGCGCGGCGGTCAGTGAAGTGGCTGGGGAGGTAGGGATCGAACCTACGAATGCCGGAATCAAAATCCGGTGCCTTACCACTTGGCGACTCCCCAAGAAACCTTGGCAGTGATTGCCGATGATGCCGGAGCATTCGATACGACGCCTGCTCCGATAATGCCTTGATGCTCAGTTATGTGCTCAGTTGCGTACTCAGTTGCGTACTCAGTTACGTGCTACCCCGTCACGGCCAGCGACCACAACGGATGCCGGTCGAGACCGGCGGCAACGAAGCCCGCCATTCCCGCCGGCCGGCGCGCGAAGACGGCCGTCGCTTCCGACACTGAACCGAAAGCCCCGAACACGCAGGCACCCGACCCACTCATCGCCGCCGGCGCCTGCCGCCGCAGCCAGGAGAGATGCTCGCCGACTGTCGGATAGTTTGCCACCACCACCGGCTCCAGGTCGTTTCGTCCCGGGGCCAGCGCAAAACGGAAATGAGGATGCGGAAAACCGGCTATTTTCGCGGGAGGCGAATCCCGTGTCAAATGCGGCGATTGAAAGACCTCACGGGTCGGCACCTGCACCGGCGGCACAAGCACGACGTAGAAGGCCGGTTCTGCTTCGATCGCCATGAGTTCTTCGCCGATCCCGCAGGCAAATGCCGTCTGTCCGAATACGAAGACCGGCACGTCCGCACCGAGCGCGAGACCGATGTCCTGCAGCGCCTGCCGCGACAGCCCGGTCTGCCACAGCGCATTCAGCGCCAGCAGCACGGTTGCGGCGTCCGAACTGCCGCCTCCCAGCCCGCCGCCCTGGGCAATGCGCTTGACGAGCGAGAGGTCGGCACCGAGCGAGCAGCCCGTCGTCTGCTGAAGAGCACGCGCCGCACGCACGGACAGGTCGTCGTCTTCCGCCACGCCAGGCAGGTCGCTGCGCCGGACGATGCGGCCATCCCCGCGCACCGCGAGCCCTACGCTGTCGGCATGGTCGATGAAGCGGAACACGGTCTCTAGCAGGTGATAGCCGTCAGCGCGCCGGCCGACGACATGCAGCATCAGGTTCAGCTTGGCGGGGGCGGGAAAGTAGCGCATCCCGTCCGAGTGCACGGGGAAGTCTGAGAGGCTCACCTCGGCGCGCTCCCGGTCGATGCGAGCGCGGGCACGACCTGCCACTGGTCGATCACCAGCCGCACCTGCAGTTCCGCCGATGCGACGTCGATGCGCCGTGGCAACGCGTCGATCGGCGGTGCCGAAAACACCGGGATCGTAATGTCCCAGCCGGTCTCGTGGAACGATTCGATCCGGCCCGCGCCGTCGCGCACGATGCGCACCGCGGCGCCGCCGGGTCCGGTCTGGCCGCGTACCCAGTAGCGCAGGCCGTCGAGCGGAAGCGCGAAACCGAGCGTGCCGCGCATCAGCGCCTCGACCGTGGCCGCGTGCGCGACCTTGCTGCCGTTACGCAGCGTGGCGCCGGCCGCATCGCGCGCGATCTCGATCGACCCGGCCCCGAGCGGGGCTGAGATCACCATCTCCTCGCCCCGTCCGTCGAAACGCCAGCGCAGGTTGGCCGACAGCGCCTGCTCTGCATGGCGGATCGCGAGCCGGCCAGACAATTCGAACGCGGGATCGGCATCGGCCGTCAAGGGCGCCATCACCGAATCGCCTGCCGGCGTCCCGGCACAACCGTACAGCAGCCCCGACAGGAGGATCGGCAGCGCCTGCAGCGCCCGACGGCGCGCCATCTCGGGGCGAGCCGCGGGGCAGTCGCCCCTGGCATGACGCTGGCTCACTTGCGCAGGCGCTTGACCGTGCCCTGCAGCACTTCGTTGTCCGGGCTCGCCTTCAGGGCGTCGTCCCAGATCCGCTGCGCTTCGTCGCGCCGGCCCTGGTTCCACAGAACTTCGCCCAGGTGCGCGGCGATCTCGGCATCGCGCTTGAGCCTGTAGGCACGCTGCAGGAAATCGAGCGCCTTGCCGCCATCGCCCATGCGAAAGAACACCCAGCCCATGCTGTCGATGATGTACGGGTCGTCGGGCGACAGCTTCAGCGCGGTCTCGATCAGCGTGCGCGCCTCCGCGAGCCGCACGTTGCGGTCGGCCAGCGAGTAGCCGAGTGCGTTGTGGGCGTGCGCAAAGTCGGGACGGATATCGATCACGCGCGCCAGGTTCTTCTCGGTGACGTCGAACCTGCCGAGCCGTTCGGCCAGCAGCGCCTGGTCGTAGAGCAGGTCGGCGGTGTCCGGCGCCTTCGCCAGCGCCTCGCCGAGCAGGTCGAATGCACCCTGAAAATCCTTCGCCTCGCGCAGGACCTGCGCTTCGGTGAGTATCAGTTGCGTGCGCTGCTCGAGCGACGCCGGGACGATCCGGCGCAGCGCCTCGCGCGCCTCCCTGGTACGCCCCTGGCGCGCGAGCGCCGACGCCTCGGCGAGTTGCGCCGGGATGCGCTGCTCGCCCGCCTCGACCGCGCGGTACCACTTGATAGCGTCGTCGAACTGCCTGCGTCCTTCGGCGGTGCGCCCGAGGTAGTAGCGCAGCGTGTCCGCATCCTTCGGCTCACCGGCGAGCAGCTTGCGGAACTGCTCATCTGCGGTCTCGAAATCTTCAAGTTGCAACGACAGCAGCCCGATCGCCAGCCCGAGTTCACCGTTGTCGGGGAAACTGGCCGCCAGCCGCTGGAACTCGAGCCGGGCTTCCGGCAGCCGCTGCTCGGCCGCGTACAGCCGGGCAAGGCTCATCCGTGCCTCGGTCGCCTTCGGGTTGGCGCCGACGAACCTCTGCAACTGGGCGATCGCCTCGGCATTGGAACGCCGGGCGAGGATCTGCGTCTCGAACAGCGCCGCCAGCTCCCAGTCGGGCGATATGCGCTGTGCCTCGCGCGCTTCGGACAGGGCGAGGGCGAAGTCCTGCATCGTCCAGGCGGCCTGTGCGACGGCCAGGCGGGCCTCGCGCAGGCCCTGATGCTTCGACGCCAGTTCGCGTACCACACCGAGCACGGCTGCCCGGTCGGACTGCTTCGCGAAGAGCGAGCCAAGCTGCATGAAGCCGCGCCCGATGTTCTCGCCCTCGTTCACCAGCAGCCGATCGAGATGGGGTACCGCGGCGTTGAGCAGGCCGCCATTGACCAGCAGCGCGACCATGGTCTGTCGTGCCTGTATGGAATCGGGATCGATCGATACCCAGATGTCCGCCGCCTCGACCGCCTGCTTGAACGCACCGGCGCGCAGCGCGACCTCGGTCGCGCGCTGCGCGATGCGCGGATCACGCGTCGACCTGGCGAGGTCGTTCAGCGCCGACGTGGCGATATCGAAACGTCCACGCTGGGCGGAGATCTCGGCGAGCAGATACTGGAACATGACCTGCCGGCTGAGTTCGATCCGCGGCAGGCGCGGGTCGAACTCAGCCGGGCGTTCACCACCACCGGCGGCGCGCTGCGCGGGCGCGCCTGCCTGCGCCGAGCCACCGCCCGGCGCGTCGCGTGCCACCTGCACCAGCCATGTCCGGGCAAGGATCTCGGGAGGCATCTGGCCAGCCACGGCGAACCCCGGCGCCAGGCTGGCACCGAGGACGATCACCGACGTACCCAGGGCGCGGACAATGCACCAGACCAGCCT
>CAMDXD010000435.1 GCA_945877995.1 Bordetella parapertussis | reverse complement strand
CCGCCTTCAGCGCCTGCGCATGCGCGCGTTCGAGCGCGGCCAGGCCGAGGATGCCGTCCTCGGCCTCCTGCATCGCGGTCAGCACGATGCGGCGGTAGTTGCCGACCGCGATGTCGTAGCCGGCCTGCGCGCTCGCCGACAGCCCACGCAGGCGTCCGCCGTCGAAGATCGGCTGGGCGAGGCTCGCGCCGATCGACCAGACCATGCTGGGTACCGTGAACAGGCTGGACAGGTCACGGCTCTGTGCGCCATAGGTGCTGCCGAGCACGATGCTCGGGTAGAACGCAGCCTCGATGACGCCCACCTGCGCATTGGCGACGGCCATCGCGCGCTCGGCGGCCGCCACGTCGGGACGCCGTTCGAGCAGGTCCGACGGCACGCCGATCGGAACCACTGGCGGATTGAGCGGATGTACCTGCGGCGGCAGCGAGAACAGCGGTGCCGGCGTGCCGGTGAGCGTCGCGATCGCGTGCTCGAACTGGCTGCGCTGCCGGCGCAGCAGGTCGACCTGCGTCAGGGTGCTGTCGACCAGCGCCTGCTGCTGCGCGATGTCCAGGCCGGACGCCGCGCCGAGGTCATACCGCGAACGTGCGAGCGACAGCGAACGCTGCTGCAGTGCGATCGAGCGCGCGAGCACGTCCAGTTCGATATCGACCGCGCGCAGGTTGAAATAGGCGGTGGAGAGATCGGCCGACAGCAGCAGGCGCGCGTTCTCGAAGTCGGCAGCCGACTGCGCCGCGGTGGCGCGTACCCCCTCGATGGACCGGCGTACCCGGCCCGCGAAATCGACCTCGTAGGACACCGAAAGTACGGCCAGGTAATCGTTCTGTACCGTTGTGAGCTGGCGCTGTGCATAGTTGGTCAGCGGCCGTTCCGCGGAGATGCGCAGCCGCTGGTCGCGCAGCGCAGCGGCTACCTGCGGGTAACGCGCCGACAGCGCAGCCTCGAGCAGCGCGCCGGTCTGCGCGAGCCGCGCGGCGGCGATCTCCAGCGTGGCGCTGTCGCGCATCGCCCGGCCCTGCAGGTCGTCGAGGGTCGGATCGCGGAAGCGCTGCCACCACGGGCCCTTCTCCGCACCGTCGTCCGGCGTGCCGGCACGGAACGGCGCCTCGACCTTCCAGCCCTCGGGCATCGCCAACGCGGGACGCCTGTAGTCCGGGCCGGCGGTGCACCCGGGCAGCAGCGCGGCCAGTGCGAGCAGCGTGCGCCGGCGCAGGCGATCCGGTCGGCGGCCTGCCGCACTCATGACTTCGGCTGCCCCTGTGCCGCGCCCTTGCCGGCTGCCTTGCCTGCGTCCTTCTCGGGTGCCTTTTCGGGCGCACCCTTGCCCGCGGCGCCCTTCGATCCGTCACGGCCGCCGGGCGGCGCCGTGACCACGGTCACCTTGTCGCCTTCGCCGATCGAATCGGACGGGTTCATCACGACCCGGTCGCTCGTCGTGATGCCTTCCCGGATCTCGACCGTCGGGCCGAAGTTGCGGCCGATCCGCACCGGGCGCAGCTTGACGACGCCATCGGCTCCGACCACTGCGACCCTCACGCCTTCGGCGCGGAACATCAGCGTGTTCGTCTCGACCGTTGTTGCCTGGCTCGCCTTCAATGGCAGCGCGACCTGGATGAACGCGCCGGGCATCAGCGCGCCATCCGGATTGGGCAGGTTCACCTCGACCTGCATCGTGCGCGTGGCGGGGTCGATCGCGGACGAGGTACGCACCACCTTGCCGGCGAACACCCGGCCCTGCAACTCGATCTGTGTGACCTTCACCTCCTGGCCGGCGCGCACCAGGTGCGCGTAGCTCTGCGGCACCGAGATGAAGGCGCGCAGCGTCTCGGTCTGGGTCAGCACGAACAGCGCACGGGCGGCACCGCCGCCGGCGTCGATGAGGTCGCCGACATCGACGCTGCGCCGGGTGATCACGCCGGAGAACGGTGCGACCACCCGCTTGAAGCTCTCCAGCTGGCGCAGCCGCACGATGTTCGCATCCGCAGCGGCCAGGTTGGCGCGGGCCTGCACCTCGTTGCTGCGCCGCTCGTCGAGTTCCTGCTGCGAGACGGCGTCCTTCCGGCGCAGGGCCTCCCAGCGCTCGAGCGAACTCGTGGCGAGCGCCAGGCTGGCGGCGGTCTGTTCGCGTGCGGCCAGCGCCTGGATCAGTTGCTGGTCGATCTCGGGCGTGTCGATCTCGGCGAGCAGGTCGCCGGCCTTCACCCGGCTGCCGATATCGCGGTGCCAGCGCTTCACGTAGCCACTGGCGCGTGCGCCGATCGGCGACTGGGTATAGCCCTGCAGCGTACCGGGCAGCGTCACTGTCTGGCCGGCGTCCGATAGCTTCGGCTGGGTCACCCGTACATAGACCTTGGACAGGTCGGCGATGCTGGCTTCCAGCGCACTGGCGTTCGTGTTCCGGATCACCACCGCGCGGCCGGCGCCCACCGCGAGCAGCAGCACGACGATGAAGGCCAGCCACTTGCCGCGCCGGACGACCGCGCGCCGCTGCATCAGGTCGGCGGGGTCGGTGTCCTCGATCGGATGTATCGCGAGGTCGTGGTGGCGTTGTTCGGACATCGAGGCGTGACTCCGTGTTTCGGTATGCAGCTGCAGGTCAGGTGCCGGCCGGCGCAGGCGACGGCGGCAGCCCGGCATCGCCTGCCGCGGCCTGTGCGGCCTTGCGCCGGGCGATGCGCTGGTGGACGTCGGCGAACAGCACCGGCACGAAGAACAGCGTGGACACGGTGGCGAGCAGCAGGCCGCCGATCACCGCGCGGCCGAGCGGCGCATTCTGCTCGGCGCCTTCGCCGATGCCCAGCGCCATCGGCACCATGCCGATGACCATCGCCAGCGCGGTCATCAGCACCGGGCGGATGCGCGTGGCACCGGCCTCCAGCGCCGCCGACAGCGGCGGCACCCCGGCCGCCAGCCGGTCGCGCGCGAACGACACGACCAGGATGCTGTTGGCGGTAGCCACGCCCATCGTCATGATCGCGCCAGTGAGCGCCGGCACGCTCAGCGTGGTACCGGTGATGAACAGCATCCAGGCGATGCCGCCGAGCGCCGCGGGCAGCGCCATGATGATGATGAAGGCGTCGGTCCACGACTGGAAGTTGACCACGATCAGCAGGTAGACCAGCACGATCGCCATCGCCAGGCCGACGCCCAGGCCGAGGAACGACTCCTGCATCGTCAGCACCTGGCCGCGGATCGTGACGTCGCTGCCGCGCGGCAGCTTCGGACGGATCTCATCGACCTTCTTCTCGACCTGGCGCGCGACCGAGGCCAGGTCGGTGCCCTGTACGCTCACGTAGACATCGACCACCGGCGACAGGTTGTAGCGCGAGACGATCGACAGGCTGCGCCCTGGCCGCGCCTCGACCAGGTTGCCCAGCACCTGCGGTGCGCTGCCGGCCAGGCTGCCCACGCCCGCTGCACCGACCGGGATGTTGAGCAGGCCGTCGAGCGAATCGATGCTGTACTGCGGCGCCGACATCTGCACGCTGTACACCACGCCGTTGGCCGGGTTGAGCCAGAAGGCCGGAGCCGTCTGCGCGCTGCCCGACAGCGAGATCAGCACGTTCTGGCCGACGTTGAAGGCGGTCATGCCTACCTGCTGCAGCCGCGCGCGGTCCATGCGCAGGTCGATGG
>CAMDXD010000434.1 GCA_945877995.1 Bordetella parapertussis | reverse complement strand
ATCCGGTCTCGAAACTCTGGAACACGCCCGATGCTGCAGCCACCACCGCGCAAGCCCGCCATCAACCTGAAGGCCCCCGAAGAGATCGCCCTGATGCGCGTGGCCGGCCGGCTCGCCTCCGAGGTGCTCGATTTCATCGGCCCGTACGTGCAGCCCGGCGTGACCACCGATGAACTCGATCGGCTCTGCCACGACTACATCACCGGCGTGCAGCAGGCGATCCCGGCACCGCTCAACTATGCCCCGGCAGGCTACGCGCCATACCCGAAATCGGTGTGTACGTCGGTCAACCATGTCGTCTGCCACGGTATCCCGGGCGACAAGAAGCTGCGTGGTGGCGACATCATCAATATCGACATCACGGTCATCAAGGAAGGCTTCCACGGCGACACCAGCCGGATGTTCCCTGTTGGCGAACCGTCTATCCAGGCCCGGCGACTGTGCGAACTGACGTATGTCTGCATGTGGGCCGGCATTCGCCAGGTTCGCCCGGGCGCGACCCTGGGCGATATCGGGCACGCGATCCAGACGCTTGCCGAAGGCAACGGCTTCAGCGTCGTGCGCGAGTTCTGCGGCCACGGCATCGGCCGCCGCTTCCATGAAGAGCCGCAGGTCGTTCACTATGGCCGCCCGGCAACCGGCGTGCGCCTGGAGGCGGGCATGACGTTCACGATCGAGCCCATGATCAACGCCGGCAAGGCAGCGATCCGCCAATTGCCCGATGGCTGGACGATCGTGACCAAGGACCACAGCCTGTCCGCGCAGTGGGAACACACGGTACTGGTCACGGCCGACGGCTTCGAAGTGCTGACCGCCTCCGCGGGCTCCCCGCTGCCGCCCGCCTGACCGAGTGCCCGACGCCCTGCCCCCTGTGGATCGTGCCGAACTGACCGTCCGCCTGCGGCAGCGCCTGTCCGACGGGCGCGCACGGCTGCGCGAACGCTATCTCGCGGGGCTCCCGGCGCGGCGCATGCTGCGCGGGCAGGCTTTGCTGACCGACGGCCTCCTGCGCGAGGCTTGGCGCCATGTACGGATGCCCAGGTCGGCGGCGCTGCTGGCGGTCGGCGGCTACGGCAGGGGCGAACTGTTCCCGTGGTCGGATGTCGACCTGCTCGTCCTGCTCTCCGAAGAGGCCCTTCCCGAGATCGAGGCGAAGCTCGAGAAGCTGATCGGCATGCTCTGGGACATCGGGCTGGAAGTCGGCCACAGCGTGCGTACCGTCGAACAGTGCCTCGAGATCTCGGCGCGCGACGTGACGGTGCAGACCAACCTGCTCGAGGCGCGCCTGCTGTGCGGTGCCCGGCGGCGCGCCACGGCGTTCCGCGACAAGCTCGCCGCCCGCCTCGACCCGGTCCTGTTCTGCCAGGCCAAGCAGCTCGAACAGCAGCAGCGCCACACGCGCTACCAGGAGAGCGCCCACAACCTCGAGCCGAGCATCAAGGAGAGCCCGGGCGGGTTGCGCGACCTGCAGACCATCCTGTGGATAGGCCGTGCCACCCGCGCCGGTGCCGACTGGCGCGAACTCGCGGTCAACGGGCTCATCACGGCCGTCGAGGCGACCTTCATCGCGCGCCACGAGCGCCTGCTGAACGACCTGCGCATCCGCACGCACCTGATCGCAGGCCGGCGCGAGGATCGCCTGCTGTTCGACCTGCAGACCCGGCTGGCGGAGCAGTACGGCTTCAAGGACACCTCGTCCAGGCGCGCCAGCGAGCAGCTGATGCAACGCTACTACCGTACCGCGAAGTCGGTCACGCTGACGAACACGATCCTGCTGCAGAACCTGCTCGCCCGCCTGCGCCCGGGGCCGCCGTCCCCGCCGGTACCGATCGACGAACGGTTCCAGGCGCGCAACGAGTTGCTCGAAGCGCGCTCGCGCGACCTGTTCGACCGCGACCCGCATGCGATCCTCGCGACCTTCCTGACGCTCCAGCGGCATCCCGAGCTCAGGGGTATCGAGGCAGACACGATGCGTGCGCTCTGGCGCAGCCGCACTCGCATCGATGCCCGCTTCCGAGCGGATCCGGTCAACCGTGCCCAGTTCATGCAGGTGCTGCGCGAACCGCTCGGCGTCGTGCGCGAGGTGCGCCGCATGCACCTGTACGGTGTCCTGCGCCGGTACATCCCCGCATTCGGCCGGATTTTCGGCCAGATGCAGCACGACCTGTTCCACGTCTACACGGTCGACGAGCACATCCTGCGCGTCGTGCGCAACGTGCGCCGGTTCGCGGTGCCCGAATTCGCGCACGAGTACCCGCTGTGCAGCCGCCTGATCTCGGACTTCGACAAGCCGGAACTGCTCTATGTCGCCGCGATCTTCCACGATATCGCCAAGGGCCGCGGGGGCGATCATTCCATGCTCGGTGTGGTCGACGCACGCCGCTTCTGCCGTAGCCACTCGATAGCGCGCGAGGACACGGAGCTCGTCGCATGGCTGGTGCAGGCGCATCTTGCGATGTCTGCGACCGCACAGAAACAGGACATCTCCGATCCGGACGTGGTGGCCGCCTTTGGCCGGCGCGTGGGCGATATGCGTCGGCTGGTCGCCCTCTACATCCTCACCGTCGCCGACGTCCGCGGCACCAGTCCGAAGGTATGGAACAGCTGGAAGGCGAAACTGCTGGAGGACCTTTTCCTGGCTACCCGGCGCTACCTGGACGGCGGAGCGATCGACGCCGACCACAGCCTGCAGCTGCGCCAGCGCGAGGCCCTCGCCAAGCTCGCGCTCTATGGGCTGCCGCCCGATGCGCAGCGCCCGCTGTGGGACAAGCTCGAGACACCGTATTTCCTGCGCCATGATCCGCAGGAGGTGGCGTGGCATGCACGCGCGCTGGTGAACCGAGTGACCACTCCGGTGCCGGTGGTGCGCGCGCGCCCGGCGCCCGGGGGCGGCGGCGTGCAGGTACTGGTGTACGTACCCGAGCAGAACGAGCTGTTCGCGCGCATGTGCGGCTTCTTCGAACGTATCGGATTCTCGATCGTCGACGCGAAGATCAACACCACGCGCCACCAGTACGCGCTCGACTCGTTCACGGTGCTCGACGCGGAGGATGAAGGGCGCGAATACCGCAACGTGATCACCTTCATCGAACAGGAACTTGCGGCCGCCCTGACCTCGCCGGCGCCGCTGCCGCCGCACATCCGCGGGCGGCTGAGCCGGCAGCTACGCCACTTCCCGATCGAACCGGAGGTCGGCATCCGGCCCGACGAGCGCGGGACCCACCAGGTCCTGTCGATCCTCGCCGGGGACCGCCCCGGGCTGCTGTACGGGATTGCGCGCGTGCTGGTCGAATACGACATCAGCGTCCACACGGCGCTGATCAACACGCTCGGCGAACGGGCAGAAGACACCCTGCTGATCAGCGGGCCGGTCCTGTCGAACGAGCGGGCGGTGCTGCGGCTGGAGGCGGATCTCCTGGCGGCACTGTCGGTGCAGTGAGCAGCCTCTCGGGCGGTGGCGCCCCGGGCGCGCCGCCGCCAGCCTCGATCTGGTAGAGCCATGCGAGCAGCTCGGCCACCGCGACATAGAGCTGCGGCGGGATGCGCTGGTCGAGGTCTACCTTCATCAGGAGCGCGACCAGTTCCGCCGACTCGTGCACGTAGACGCCCGCCTCGCGTGCCCGCTCGATGATCGTCTCCGC
>CAMDXD010000433.1 GCA_945877995.1 Bordetella parapertussis | reverse complement strand
CCAGGGCAGCGCACCCGGCTGGTTGCTGGAGGTCGGGCCGGACAATCGCGTCGTGCTGTCGGGGCCGGCCGGCAGCCGGGGCATCGAGGGTCGGAACGAATGGCCGGACCTGGCCGCCGCGCCCGGCCCGGCCTATGGCAGCACGCGCTACACCGCCGAGGCTGGTGGGCGCCGTCATGTGATCGTCGTGCTGCCAGACCCGTGCGTCGACGACATCAGCGGCGAACGGTTCCCGGCGGCGGTACTGATCGAGGTCGATGGCCGCCGGCTGCGAGGTTGCGGTACGCCGATCGCGCCGTGACCCTGCGCGGACAGCACGCGCCTGCACCTACCAGCCGGAGAACCTCGGCCAGGTATCGATGATCGCGTCGCCGTCGACCACGCGGTAGGCGTCGTACTGGGCCGCCGTCGCGCACGCATGGTTGGGCTGCACGCGCAGCAGCGTGCCGATCGGGTAACGCTGCACCAGGTCGTCCGGGCAGCTGCCGTCGCGCATCGACACGATGCCGTGCTCCTGGTTCGCCGCGCCCATCCACAAGGCGGGCAGCGGTTCACCCCCGACATCGCACACTGCGCCGTAGCCGTGGTCGACCTTCTGCTTCGCAGTACCGCGGTCGCGGCTCATCGCCATCCAGCCAGCATCGACGATGATCCATCCCTTCGCGGGCTGGTGGCCGATCACGCTGGTCAGCACCGACAACGCGATGTCCTGCTGGCCGCAGACGCCGATGCCCGCCATCACCAGGTCAAAGAACACGTAGACGCCGGCGCGTACCTCAGTCACGCCGTCGAGGCCGGTCGCCGACAGCGCGGTCGGCGTCGAGCCGACGCTGACCCGGTCGCACGGCAGGCCGGCCGCCCGCAGCGCCGCCGCACAGGCGAGCACCGCGTCACGCTCCTGTGCAGCCATTGCACGCAAGGCCTCGGGCGTGTCGAGGTCATAGGAACCGCCGGCATGGGTCATCACGCCGGCCAGCGACCCGGCCGCATGCAGCGCATGGCCGATCTCGAGCAGGACCGGGTCGCCCGGCCGCACGCCGGAGCGGTGACCGTCGCTGTCGACCTCGACCAGTGTGGGCAGGCTCGCCCCGGTCGCGGTGCACGCCACGGCGATCGCCGTGGCCGATGCGACCGAATCGACGATCACCGCCAGGTCGCAGCCGCGCGCACGAAGCTCGAGCGCATGGGCGATCTTGTTCGGCGCCAGCGCAACCGCGTACAGGATGTCGCGCTCGCCGTGCGCGAAGAACTGCTCGGCTTCCTTCAGCGTCGACACGGTGATCGATGCGGCACCGGCCGTGCGCTGTGCCTGGACGACTGGCCAGCTCTTGCTGGTCTTCACATGCGGACGCAGCCGGCAGCCGAGCGCGTCGACCTGCGACTGCATGCGCAGGATGTTGCGGTCCATGCGCGCGCGGTCGAGCAGCAGCGCGGGGGTTTCGATCGAACGCAGGTCGTCCAAGGGATTTCGCCTCGTTGAAGGACGGGCGAACGCCCGTCCGGCACCCGATTGTATGATTCAGGCACCGTGCCCGGTGCGACGGCCCTGATCCTCCGACCGGGAGCTCCAATGCCCTGCATGTGCTCGATCGCCTCGACCCCCGCCGCCCAGGCCCTGCGTGCAACTGCGCTGGGGCTGACCCTGGGTGCCCTCGCACTGCCAGCCTCGGCCCAGACATGGCCGTCGAAACCGCTGCGTCTCGTCGCGCCGTTTGCGCCCGGCGGTGGCGCCGACTTCATGGCGCGGCTGATCGCCGCGCCGCTGTCGGCAGCCCTTGGCCAACCGGTCGTGGTCGAGAACCGCGTCGGTGCGGCCGGCATCATCGGCTACGAGTTCGCAGCGAAGGCTGCCCCCGATGGGTACACGCTGGTGATCCTGTCAACCACCTACGCGATCCTGCCCAGCCTGCACAAGCTGCCCTACGACCCGGCAAAGGATATCCAGCCAGTCTCCCTGCTCTCGCGCGGCCCGTACATCGTCGCGGTGCATCCGTCGCTGCCCGTGAAGACCATCCGCGACCTGGTCTCGCTGGCGAAGGCGAAGCCGGACGAGGTCACCTATGCCTCCAGTGGCAACGGCGGCAACGTGCACCTGGTCACCGCGCTGTTCGCATCGATGGCTGGCGTGAAGCTGCTGCATGTGCCGTTCAAAGGCACCGGCCCGGGCGTGGCCGCGACCATCGGTGGCCAGACCTCGCTCGTGTTCGGCAGCATGAGTTCCACGCTGCCGCTGATGCGCGCCGGCCGCCTGCGTGGCCTCGCGGTGACCAGCGCCGCGCGCAACCCTGCCGCACCCGAACTGCCAACGGTGATCGAGTCGGGCCTGCCCGGCTACGACACCTTCGACTGGCAGGGACTGGCGGTGCCGGCGGGCACGCCACGGCCGATCGTCGACCGCCTCAATACCGAGGTCGGGAAGGTGCTGCAGGACAGGACGATCGCTGACCGGCTGCTGGCCGACGGGGTGGTGCCATCGCCGAGCAGTCCCGAGGCCTTCGCGGCGTTCATCGGCCGCGACATCGAGGTGGTACGCAAGGTCGTCGCGCAGGCCGGGGTCAGGCTGGACTGAACGGCACCGCAGCGGGCAGCGCTCGGTTCACTCCGGCCGGATGCCACCCTCGGCCGCGACCCTGCGCCAGGTGGCGAGATCGCGCGCGATCAGTTCGGCGAACGATTCCGGGCTGCCCGGCGACGGCACGGCCGCCTCGTCGAGGAAGCGCTGGCGCAGGTCACGGTCGGCAAGCAGCTTCTGCAGTTCCTGCGACAGCCGCCGCACCACCGGGTCTGGCGTACGCGCCGGCGCAGCCAGCCCCCACCACAGCTCGGCGGCATAGCCGGGCAGGCCGGCCTCGGCCAGCGTCGGCAGGTCCGGCACGAAGGTCGAACGTGCCGGGCTGGAGACCGCGAGCAGCCGCAGCCGCCCGCTGCGCACATGCTGCAGGGCCGGCGGCAGGCTGCTGATCATCATCTGCACATGGCCGCCCATCACGTCGGCCAGCGCCGGCGCGTTGCCCTTGTAGGGCACATGGGTGAGCTTCACCTTTGCGATCGACTGGAACATCTCGGATGCGAAGTGGTTGATGCCGCCGATGCCGGCGTTCGCGGCGTTGATCTCGCCCGGCCTTCCCCGCGCGAGACGCACCAGGCCCTGCACATCCTTCGTCGGCAACGAAGGGTGGACGAACAGGCCCAGCGCGCTGCGCGCGACCAGGCCGATCGGCGCGAAGTCGCCCGGCACGCTGTAGGGCAGGTTCGGCTGCACCGCGGCCAGCGTGGTGAGCGTACTCGAGACCGCGAGTAGCGTATGCCCGTCCGGGGCCGAGCGTGCGGCATAGGCCGTCCCGGTGGCGCTGCCGGCACCGGCGCGGTTCTCGACGATCACCGGCTGGCCGAGTACGGCCGGCAGGCGCTCGGCGACCGCGCGCGCGAACACGTCGTTGCTGCCGCCGGCGGCAAAGGGCACCACGATGCGCAGCGGCTTCGCCGGCCACGGTAGCTGCTGGGCGGCTGCCTCGGGCAGCACGCCAGCAGGCAGCCAGGCCATGGCCACGGCGATCGGCGCGAACCTCGAGATCCGCTCGTGGCACCCCCGCCAGGCACGCCACGCGAAACGATCTGCCTTCATTGCTTCCTCCTCCGGCCGGATGCCGGCCCTGCTACCTC
>CAMDXD010000432.1 GCA_945877995.1 Bordetella parapertussis | reverse complement strand
TACGCGATCGACAACTTCGCGGGCGAACTGCTCCCGGTGTATGACGCACTCGAGGCCGCGCTCGCCACGGGAAACGCGACGGCGGAGTCGCTGCGCGACGGAGTCGAACTGACCCGCAAGCAGCTGAAGGCTGCATTCGAGAAGTTCGGGGTCACCGTGCTCGACCCGACTGGCGAAAAATTCGACCCGCACCACCACCAGGCGATGACCGCCATCGAGTCCGACGCCCCGGCGCAATCGGTGGTGCAGGTGTTCCAGAAGGGCTTCAAGCTGCACGACCGCGTGATACGGCCTGCCATGGTCGCCGTCGCCAAGCCCAGGCCCGCCACGGACGAGTCCGACACGGCTCCTGCTTGAAAAGCGCGCCTCCGATCCCAAGCTTTGACGCATGCGCAGGGTGCTGAGTCGGACGACAGGCCTTCCTGCAAGCGCCGTCCCCCCTGCAGAATCCACGAAATCCCCGAGAGGAACAGCAAATGGGCAAGATCATCGGCATCGACCTGGGCACCACCAACTCCTGCGTGTCGATCATCGAGAACGGGCAACCGAAGGTGATCGAGAACGCCGAGGGCGCACGCACGACCCCGTCGATCATCGGCTACGCCGATGACGGCGAGATCCTGGTCGGTGCACCTGCCAAGCGGCAGGCGGTTACCAACCCGAAGAACACGCTGTATGCGGTGAAGCGGCTGATCGGACGGCGCTTCGAGGAAAAGGAAGTGCAGAAGGACATCGACCTGATGCCCTACTCGATCGCCAAGGCCGACAACGGCGACGCCTGGGTCGAGGTGCGCGGGCGCAAGATCGCCCCGCCGGAAGTCTCGGCGCAGGTGCTGATGAAGATGAAGAAGACTGCCGAGGACTACCTCGGCGAGCCGGTGACCGAAGCCGTGATCACCGTGCCGGCCTACTTCAACGACTCGCAGCGGCAGGCGACCAAGGACGCTGGCCGCATCGCCGGCCTCGAAGTGAAGCGGATCATCAACGAACCGACCGCCGCTGCGCTGGCCTTTGGCATGGACAAGAAGAAAGGCGACCGCAAGATCGCGGTGTACGACCTCGGCGGTGGCACGTTCGACGTGTCGATCATCGAAATCGCCGAAGTGGAAGGCGAGCACCAGTTCGAGGTGCTGTCGACCAACGGCGACACCTTCCTCGGCGGCGAAGACTTCGACCAGCGCCTGATCGAATACCTGGTCGACGAGTTCAAGAAGGATTCCGGCATCGACCTGAAGAAGGACATCCTCGCGCTGCAGCGGCTGAAGGACGCCGCCGAGAAGGCGAAGATCGAGCTCTCGAGCGCGCAGCAGACCGAGGTCAACCTGCCCTACATCACCGCCGATGCCAGCGGCCCGAAGCACATGGCGGTCAAGATCACGCGCGCCAAGTTCGAGAGCCTGGTCGACGACCTGATCCAGAAGACCATCGAGCCGTGCCGGATCGCGATCAAGGACGCCGGCGTGAAGATCTCCGACATCGAGGACGTGATCCTGGTCGGCGGCCAGACCCGCATGCCGAAGGTGCAGGACGTGGTGAAGGAGGTGTTCGGCCGCGAGCCGCGCCGTGACGTCAACCCGGACGAGGCAGTGGCCGTCGGTGCCGCGATCCAGGGCGGCGTGCTGCAGGGCGATGTGAAGGACGTGCTGCTGCTCGACGTGACGCCGCTGTCGCTGGGCATCGAGACGCTGGGCGGCGTGATGACCAAGCTGATCCAGAAGAACACGACCATCCCGACCAAGGCGTCGCAGGTGTTCTCGACCGCCGACGACAACCAGTCGGCCGTGACCATCCACGTGCTGCAAGGCGAGCGCGAGATGTCTGCCGGCAACAAGAGCCTCGGCCAGTTCAACCTGACCGACATCCCGCCGTCGCAGCGCGGCATGCCGCAGATCGAAGTCACCTTCGACATCGACGCCAACGGCATCCTGCACGTGTCGGCGAAGGACAAGGCCACCGGCAAGGAGAACAAGATCAAGATCCAGGCGAGCTCCGGGCTCACCGAGGAAGAGATCCAGCGCATGGTGAAGGATGCCGAGGCCAATGCCGAGGAAGACAAGAAGATCCTCGAACTGGTCACCGCGCGTAACCAGGCGGACGGCATGGTCCACACCGTGAAGAAGTCCCTGGCCGACCACGGCGCAGCGCTCGATGCCGGTGAGAAGGAGAAGATCGAAGCGGCGCTGAAGGAGACCGAGGAGGCGATCAAGGGCGGCGACAAGGAGAAGATCGAAGCGGCCACCCAGGCACTCGCGATGGCCTCGCAGAAGCTCGGCGAGAAGATGTACGCCCAGGAGCAGGGCAAGGCCGCGGGCGGCACCGATGCCGGTGCGGCCGGCAGTCCCGGCAAGGACGACGGCAACGTGGTCGACGCCGAATTCGAGGAAGTGAAGGAAACGAAGAAGTAACGGGCAGCACCCCGGGCGAAGGCGGCTGAGCGATCAGCCGCCTTTCGCTTGTGGCGGACGCACCGCGACACGACCGTCCAACCCGAACCCTGCCCCTGCAGCAGTCGAAGAGAAAGACCGATGGCCAAGCGTGACTACTACGAAGTACTCGGCGTCAACCGGGATGCCGACGAGGACACGCTGAAGAAAGCGTATCGCCGGATGGCGATGAAGCACCATCCTGACCGGAATCCGGACAACCCGGAATCGGAAGAGGCATTCAAGGAGGCGAAGGAAGCCTACGAGATGCTGTCCGACCCGAACAAGCGCGCAGCCTACGACCAGCATGGCCATGCGGGCGTCGATTCCTCGATGGGCGGCGGTGGCGCCGGCATGGGCGGCTTCGCCGACGCGTTCGGCGACATCTTCGGCGAGATCTTCGGTGGCGGCGGGCGCGGACGCAACGGCGTCTACCGCGGGGCCGACCTGCGCTACAACCTGGAGATCTCGCTCGAGGAGGCGGCACGCGGCACCGACACCCAGATCCGGATCCCGAACCAGGCGAAGTGCGAGGTCTGCGCGGGCAGCGGCGCGAAGCCAGGTACCCGGCCGGTGGGCTGCCCCACCTGCGACGGCCATGGCCAGGTACGCATGCAGCAGGGCTTCTTCTCGATCCAGCAGACCTGTCCGCGCTGCCACGGCACCGGCAAGATCGTGCCGACCCCCTGCACGAGCTGCAACGGCGCCGGCTTCGTGAAGCAGCAGAAGACGCTGTCGGTGAAGATCCCGGCTGGCGTCGACGACGGCGACCGCATCCGGCTGTCGGGCGAAGGCGAGTCAGGCGCGAACGGTGGCCCGGCCGGCGACCTGTACGTCGTGATGCACTTGAAGCCGCACTCGATCTTCAAGCGCGACGGGAACGACCTGCATTGCGACATGCCGGTGAGCATCGCAACCGCTGCCCTCGGCGGTGAGATCGAGATACCCACTCTCGACGGCCATGCGCAGATCCGCATACCGGCCGAGACACAGACGGGCAAGGTGTTCCGGCTGCGCAGCAAGGGCATCAAGCAGGTGCGCGGTTCCGGCTTCGGCGACCTGATGTGCCATGTGTACGTCGAGACGCCGGTTAACCTCACCGCACGGCAACGCGAACTGCTGCAGGAATTCGAAGCGCTCGCGAAGGAAGATCCTTCCCGGCACAACCCGCAGGCGAAGGGCTGGCTCGACAAGGTGCGCGACTTCTTCGGCGGCTAGCCCTGGCCGGCCCGGTCGACCGACGCC
>CAMDXD010000431.1 GCA_945877995.1 Bordetella parapertussis | reverse complement strand
TGCAGGTTGTGGCCTTCGCCACCGATGTACCCGATCACCTCGAAGCCGTTGACGAGGCGCACCTTCGCGACCTTGCGCAACGCCGAGTTCGGCTTCTTCGGGGTCGTGGTGTAGACGCGAGTACAGACCCCACGCCGCTGCGGCGAGTTCTGCAGGGCCGGAACCTTGCTCTTGGTCTTGACCGGTTCACGGCCGTGGCGCACCAGCTGATTGATCGTGGGCATTTATCGAGCCATCAAATGATGAGGAAGACGCAAAAGCGCCGTCCTCGTTAGGACAATTACGGAGCGGTGATACGTGCGTTATGCGTGCGTGCTGCCTGCTGCAATCCTGCTTTTCGTGGTCTACCGGCCCTGCCGGGGAGCGCCGCAGCGAAGTGCGGTGGCGCAGCCCTTGCCAACGAATCGGTAAGACGCCGGCGGGATACGTTTTCGACTGCTGCACTGAAAACCTGCCGCGTGCTGCGGCCTGGATGACAGTGCCCGTCTCGAAACGTCTTGCCGGGGAGGCGAGGTGACCGGGGAAATCCATCGGGATGGATCCACCTGCCGCCTGTTCAGCCCCGGTTTGCCGGAACGAAAAAAGATCGAGAGTTTAGGATGGGGGTAGGGCCCTGTCAAGCTACCTGCTGCTCGGACTCGCTCCCCGCCTCGGCTGCCGGTTCGGCAGCCAGGGCTGCCGCCTCTGCGCTCTCTTTCACCGGCGGGTTGCGCCGGGTGTTGTGGTAAGCAAGGCCAGTACCGGCAGGGATCAGCCGACCGACGATGACGTTCTCTTTCAGGCCGCGCAGGTCATCCTTCTTGCCCATGATCGCCGCTTCGGTCAGGACCCGGGTGGTTTCCTGGAACGAAGCCGCCGAGATGAACGAGTCGGTGGACAGCGATGCCTTGGTGATGCCGAGCAGCATGTATTCGAAGTGCGCCGGGGCCTTGCCTTCGGCTTCGACCCGTTCGTTCTCTTCGAACACATCGGCACGTTCGACCTGTTCGCCGACGATGAACTTGGTGTCGCCCGCGGCAACGATCATCACGCGGCGCAGCATCTGGCGCACGATGACTTCGATGTGCTTGTCGTTGATCTTGACGCCCTGCAGACGGTACACGTCCTGCACCTCGTCGATGATGTAGCGGGCAAGCGCCTCGACGCCCTGCAGGCGCAGGATGTCGTGCGGATCGGCCGGGCCATCGACGATCGACTCCCCCTTGTTCACCACCTGGCCGTCGTGCACCAGGACGTGCTTTTCCTTCGGGATGAGGAACTCGTGCGTGACGCCGTCCATGTCGGTGATCACCAGGCGCTGCTTGCCCTTGGTGTCCTTGCCGAACGACACGGTTCCGGTGATCTCGGCGAGCATGCCGGCATCCTTCGGCGAACGCGCCTCGAACAGCTCGGCCACCCGCGGCAGACCGCCGGTGATGTCGCGTGTCTTCGAGGTTTCCTGCGGGATACGAGCCAGCACGTCGCCGACCGAGACATCCTGGCCATCACGTACCGAGATGACCGCACCGATCTGGAACGAGTAGATGACCGGCTGCTCGGTGCGGGCGATCTTCACCTCGTTGCCGGTCTCGTCGATCAGCTTTACCTGCGGACGAACGCCCTTCACCTGGGCGCCGGCACGGCGCTTCGGATCGATCACGACCAGGGTCGACAGGCCGGTGACGTCGTCGATCTGCCGCGCGACGGTGACGCCTTCCTCGACGTTCTCGAACTTGATGCGGCCGGTGTACTCCGTGATCATCGGGCGGGTGTGCGGATCCCAGTTGGCCAGGACCTGTCCGGCCTTCGTGATGTCGCCGTCCTTGGCGGTCAGCGTCGCGCCGTACGGCACCTTGTGGCGCTCGCGCTCGCGGCCGCTCTCGTCGACGACCAGCACCTCGCCGGAACGCGAGATCGCGACCGGCTCGCTGCGTGCATTGGTCACGTAGCGCATCGTTCCCGAGAAGCGGATGGTGCCCGCCGACTTGGTCTCGATCAGGCTGGCCACCGCGGTACGCGATGCCGCCCCGCCGATGTGGAAGGTACGCATCGTCAGCTGGGTGCCTGGCTCGCCGATCGACTGCGCGGCGATGACGCCGACCGCCTCGCCGACGTTGGCGATCTGGCCGCGGCCGAGGTCGCGTCCGTAGCACTTGGCGCACAGGCCCCAGCGCGTCTCGCAGGTCAGCGGCGTACGCACCTTGACCTCGTCGATGCCAATCGCTTCGATCAGTTCGATCGAATCCTCGTCGAGCAGCACGCCACCGTCGAACAGCACTTCCTGGGTCTCGGGGTGCACGACGTCGGCCGCCAGCACGCGGCCGAGCACTCGCTCGCCCAGCGACTCGACGACCTCGCCACCCTCGACCAGCGCGCGCATCGCAAAGCCCTGTGTCGTGCCGCAATCCTGCTCGGTGACCACCAGGTCCTGGGTGACGTCGACCAGGCGGCGGGTCAGGTACCCGGAGTTCGCGGTCTTCAGTGCGGTATCGGCGAGGCCTTTGCGCGCACCGTGCGTCGAGATGAAGTACTGCAGGACGTTCAGGCCCTCGCGGAAATTCGCGGTGATCGGGGTCTCGATGATCGAACCGTCAGGCTTGGCCATCAGGCCGCGCATGCCGGCCAGCTGGCGGATCTGGGCAGCGGAACCGCGCGCACCCGAGTCGGCCATCATGTAGATCGCGTTGAACGACTCCTGCATCACCGGCTTGCCCTTTTCCATCTTGGGCACCTTCTCGCCACCCTCGTCGACCAGGACCGGCTCGCTGCCAAGCTGCTCCATCATCGCCTTGGCGACGAGGTCGCCGGCGCGGCCCCAGATGTCGACGACCTTGTTGTAGCGCTCGCCCTGGGTGACCAGGCCCGAGGTGTATTGCGCCTCGATCTCCTGGACTTCCTTCTGGGCGGCCCCGATCAGCTTCTCTTTCTCTTTCGGCACCAGCATGTCGCCGACCGCGATCGAGACGCCGGCGCGGGTGGCCAGCGTGAAGCCCGACTGCATCAGCTTGTCCGCGAAGATGACCGTCTCGCGCAGACCGCAGCGCCGGAAGGCACCGTTGATCAGCCGGGAGATTTCCTTCTTCTTCAGCGTCTTGTTGATCACCGAGAACGGCAGGCCCGGCGGCAGGATCTCCGACAGCATCGCGCGCCCGACCGTGGAGTCGTAGCGCTTGATCGACTCGACCCGTTCACCGTTGTCGTCGAACAGCACCTCGCGGATGCGGATCTTGACCTTGGCCTGCAATTCGCACTGGCCCGTCTCGTAGGCACGGCGGCCTTCCGACACGTCGATGAAGGCCATGCCTTCGCCGCGCGCGCCGATCTTCTCGCGGGTCGCGTAGTAGAGGCCCAGCACGATGTCCTGCGACGGCACGATGATCGGTTCGCCGTTGGCGGGCGACAGCACGTTGTTCGAGGACAGCATCAGCGTGCGCGCTTCCATCTGCGCTTCCAGCGACAGCGGCACGTGGACGGCCATCTGGTCGCCGTCGAAGTCGGCGTTGAAGGCCGTGCAGACGAGCGGGTGGATCTTGATGGCCTTGCCCTCGACGAGGACGGGTTCGAAGGCCTGGATGCCCAGGCGGTGCAGCGTCGGCGCGCGGTTCAGCATGATCGGGTGCTCGCGGATCACCTCTTCGAGGATGTCCCAGACTTCGGGCACCTCCTGCTCGACCAGGCGCTTGGCGGCCTTGATGGTC
>CAMDXD010000430.1 GCA_945877995.1 Bordetella parapertussis | reverse complement strand
CCGAGCTGTGTCCAGTCCATTCCGGTCGGCTTGTAGGTCTTCTTCTGCAGCACCGCCTTGATCGCGCGGTGCACCGACAGGTCGGGATAACGGCGGATCGGCGAGGTGAAATGTCCGTAGCCGTCGTAGGCGAGCCCGAAGTGTCCGATGTTGTCCGGGCTGTACACCGCCTGCGCCAGCGAGCGCAGCATCACCGTCTGCAGCAGCAGCCGGTCCGGCCGGTCGCGGATCTGCTCGAGCACCCGGGCATAGTCGCGCGCATGCGGCGAATCGCCGCCACCGATCGACAGACCGAAGCCGCGCAGGAACTCGCGCAGCGACTCCAGGCGGTCCTTCTTCGGACCGGCATGGATGCGATAGAGCATCGGATGGCTGTGGCTCGCCAGGAACTGCGAGGCGCAGACGTTGGCCGCCAACATGCATTCCTCGATCAGCCGGTGCGCGTCGTTGCGCTCCACGGGCACGATCCGGTGGATCTTGCCGTTGGCGTCGAACTCCATCTTCGTCTCGGACGATTCGAAGTCGATCGCGCCGCGCTGCGCACGTGCCTTCAGCAGCACCCGGAAGACGGCTTCCAGCGCCTTCAGGTGCGGCACCAGGTCACGATAATTCTTCGCGTGCGCCATCGGGCTGCCGCCGAGGATCTCGGCCACCTCGGTGTAGGTGAGGCGCGCCTTCGAGTTCATCACGGCGTTGTAGAACTGGTAGGCGAGCAGGCTGCCATCGGCACCGACGTCGACCTCGCACACCATGCACAGCCGGTCGACCTGCGGGTTGAGCGAACACAGCCCGTTGGACAGTGCCTCGGGCAGCATCGGGATCACCCGGCGCGGGAAGTAGACCGACGTGCCGCGAGCCAGCGCCTCGGCGTCGAGCGCATCTCCCGGTTTCACGTAGTGGCCGACGTCGGCGATCGCGACGAACAGCTTGTACGCGGCATCGGGCACCGCCTTGCGGCCGCTCAGGCCGCTGCCCGGCACTGCCGGCACCTGTCCGTAGCCGGTCGCGTCCTTCACCATGTCGCTGACTGTCTGCGCGATCGACCGGCGCGCACGCTTGGCCGCCGGCTTGCCTGGGTCGGGCCGCAACACGGGCTCGCAGTACACCGCGTCGTCGAAGTCGCGCGCGGTCTCGCCGTCGATGGTGACCAGCGGCAGTTCGCGCAGGTCGATGCGGCCACGCAGGTCGGTCTTGCGCGGCACCTTCGGGAATTTGCCGGCGAGTGTCTCGATCTCGGCGCTGAACACATGTGGCAGGTCATGCTTGCGCAGCGCGATCTCGATCTCCATGCCCGGGTCGGCATAGTTGCCGAGCACCTCGACGATGCGCCCGATCGGCTGGCTGTGGCGCGAGGGCTGCTCGATGATCTCGGCCACCACTACCTGTCCGGCCTGGGCCGGGAACGAATCATCCGGCGAGACCAGGATGTCCTGGCTCACCCGACGGTCTTCCGCGACCACGAAGCGCACTCCGTGCTCGGCCACGAGCCGCCCGACCACGCGCTGGTTGGCACGCTCGAGCACCTCGACCACAACCGCCTCGCGCTTGCCGCGGCGGGGCGCCGCAACCTCGCGGCACAGCACGCGATCGCCGTGCAGCACCTTCTGCATTTCGGCCGGCCCGAGGAACAGGTCGCCGGTGGCATCGTCCGGCACCAGGAAACCGAAGCCGTCCGGGTGGCCCTGCACTCGGCCCCGGATCAGGTCCATCTTCGACGGCAGCCCGAGGGAGCCGCGCCGGTTGGCGATTACCTCGCCTTCGCGTTCCATCGCAGCCAGGCGGCGGGAGAAGCCTTCGGCCGACTCCGGGGCGACGTTCAGGACCTCGGACAACCGCTCCGGCTCCATCGGAACGCCGGCTTCGCGCAGGGCTTCCAGGATCTTTTCCCGTTCGGGAACGATGGTCGTGAAGACCGGTTTATTGGAGATCCGGAGACCGGAACGGCGACGATATTGAGAGGTCAATTGACAAAGCCTGCGTGGTTGAATACATTCCTCGGCCGCAATGCCGAGATGGCGGAATTGGTAGACGCACCAGGTTCAGGTCCTGGCGGTGGCAACACTGTGGAGGTTCGAGTCCTCTTCTCGGCACCATCGTTTCCCGGAGTGATTCTTTTCCGGGATCCGTAGGCAAGTCCAGCCAGGGTTTCCCTGGTGGACGGCGGCACCGGGTACCCAGCTGGACAGCGGTCTGGCTGCTCTCCCGCTGCGTCCGCCTGGCGCAAAGGCCACGAAATTCCGGTCCTCAGGGTACCACCTGTGGCTCCGTTCACGGCAGCCGCGCTGAGCGCTGCACCGGACACGCGGCCCGGTGCAGCGTACCGCACGGTCAGTGTGCGGCTGCCAGCGTCCCCGTCAGCGAGCCGGTATCACCGGCAACAGCAGGTACGGCGCGTCGTCGGCCGGGAAATGCAGCGTATTGGTGCCGCCGAACACCTCCATCGGCCGATCCACCGGGTCGTCATGGGTGAACGGGCCGACGCCCTTCATCGGATATGCCGCGTTCGCCACCCCGAAATCGGTGCCATCGAACGCATAGTCGTGTCCACGCACCGTCAACGCGAACCGGTAGCCGACCGGCACGACGATGCAGGTCGGCCAGATCTCGACATCGAGCGGTACCGGCACGCCCGGCTGCAGCGGCCAGGCCTCGTCATGCGGGTGCCAGGGCCTCGACGGCGTACCCAGCGCCGGATCGACCTTGCGCTGCGAAGCACGCAGCCAGCCGAGCCCGACTGGCGTACGTGGATCGTTCGAGCCGATGAAGGTGACCTCGCGGCCCGCCGGGTCGAACACCCTGAGCACCAGGAAAACGTCGGCATCGCAGGTCCCGGACGACAGCCAGAGGCGTGCGGCGACTTGCCCGGTGATCTCCAGCGGCTCGGTCATCGCCGGCGACAGGAAGGTGAGGCCGTCGCCCATCGCCGCGTAGTCGAGCGCCTCGCCCTGCGCAGGCTTCTGCGTCGAAAGCCCGAGGCCGCGCGCATGCAGGTAGTAGCGGGTGTACCGGGTCCGTGCGAGCGGCCATTCATCCTCGCCGCGCAGTTCGAAACGCTCGCCCGGATGCCGCACGTTCAGCGACACCTTCGGCTGCTTCGCCCAACCGGTGTCCTCGCCCTTCAGGAAATGCCCGAAGAAGCGCTTCTGCAGCGCGATGCCGTAGTTGCTGTAGAAGTGCGTGAAATGGGTGTCGCCATGCACCTCGAGCCACTTCTGCGGCGACGCGGCGCGCTCGAAGCCCTCGAAGTTGCCGCGGGTATGCAGGCCCATGCCGCCCCAGTTGCCGCAGGAAAGCATCGGCGTTTCCATCTTCTCGAACGCGGGCATGCGGGCGCGGTAGTAATCGTCGACCAGCGTCCTGTCGCGCGCCTCGCCGCCGAGATCGACCCGGTTCGCAGCAAGCTCGGCGTCCGGCAGCGTCACCGCACCGGCGACCGGCTCGCCGGTCACCGCGCTCTTCGCGCCGCGCTCGCCGACGCCGTACTGCACCGAGGTGACCTGCCGCCGGTACCAGGAATCGAGGACGTCGCACAGGATGCCACCATGGCGGGACAGCTCTCGGTAGTAGTCGGACGAGCCCTCCCACAGGCACAGCGCCGCCAGGTGCTTCGGACGCAGGCCGGCGACCTCCACTGGTTCATCGCGTAGTACGAGATGCCGTTCAGCCCGACCTTGCCGTTGCTCCAGCCCTGCTCGCC
>CAMDXD010000429.1 GCA_945877995.1 Bordetella parapertussis | reverse complement strand
CTCGAAGAACTCGAAAGCCGCCGCGACAAGGCCCGCGCCATGGGCGGCCCGGCCAAGCTGGCCAAACGCAAGGCGGCCGGCCAGCTCAACGCGGAGGAGCGGCTCGCGCTGCTCGTCGACGAGGGTACGTTCCGCGAGTCCGGCCTGCTCGGCGAGTCTGGCGTGTTCGAGTCCGATCGCGGCAAGACCCCGCGCGACGGCAAGATCGTCGGCTTCGGCAAGGTCGGCGGGCGCGACTGCGGCGTCGTGATCAACGACTTCACCGTGAAGGGTTCGTCGACCTCGTCGACCAACTCGAAGAAGATGGGTCATGTCCGGCGTACCGCCATCGAGTGCGGCATGCCGTTCATCCACATCGGCGAGTCGACTGGCGCGCGCATGCCCGACACCATGGGCTCGAAGGGCATGGGCAACCTGCTCGGCAACGATCCGCACCAGTTCCGGCGCACCCGCGACAACCCGTGGGCGGCGGCGGCACTCGACACCGCGTTCGGGTCATCGGCGTGGATGTGCTGCTGCGCCGACTTCGCGGTGATGCGCAAGGGTTCGATCATGGCGGTGTCCAGCCCGAAGCTGGTGTCGATCGCCATCGGCGAGAAGGTCGACCTCGAGGCGCTCGGCGGCTGGCGCCTGCATGCCGAGACCACCGGCCTGATCGACCGCGTGGTCGATACCGATGCCGAGGCGATGGACGCGATCAGGCGCTTCCTGTCGTACATGCCCAGCCACAACGGCGAACTGCCGCCGGTGGCCGAGGTCACGCCGGGCTCCGGCGAGGGCCAGGACCGCATCCTCGGGCTGCTGCCCGAGAAGCGCACCCAGGTCTACGACATCCGCAAGATCCTCGAGGTGATCGCCGACCAGGGATCGATGTTCGAACTCAAGCCGCGCTTCGGCAAGTCGGCGGTGGTCGCGCTGGCGCGGCTGGGCGGCAAGGTGGTCGGCCTGATCGCGAACAATCCCGCGGCCTCGGGTGGCGCGCTGACCGTGGATGCGATCCGCAAGATCCTCGACTTCACCGTGATGTGCGATTCGTTCAACATCCCGATGGTGCGCTTCATGGACACGCCCGGTTTCGTCGTCGGGCTCGAAGCCGAGCGCCGCGGTGCGCCCGGCTTCATCATGAATTTCATGAATGCCACCTCGCTGGTGAGCGTGCCGACGATCACCGTGCTGGTGCGCAAGGCCTACGGGCGCGCCTACGTGGCGATGGGCGGCGGGCGCAACAACGACGAACTGATCGCATGGCCGACCGCCGAGATCAGCTTCATGGACCCGGCCGCGTCGACCCAGATCGTGCACGGCGTATCGCCCGGGCAACCCGGCTGGGACGAGGCATTCGCGCACATCTCGCAGGACAGCGAGGTCTGGGACATGGCTTCGATGTATGCAGTGCAGAACGTGGTGCAGCCGCACGAGACGCGCGACCACCTGATCGGCATGCTCGACGTCTACCGCCGGCGCCGGACGGGCGGCATAGGCCAGCACCTGATGCGCACCTGGCCGACGAGCTTCTGACGCCATGGCGACCGTGGATTTCGACAGCCTGCTCGCGCAGGCCCGCCGCGACGGACGCGCCAGCCTGTCCGAACCGGAGGCGAAGCAGGCACTGGCTGCAATGGGCATCGCCGTGCCGGCCGGCGAGGTGGCGGCCGATGCCGCGTCGGCGGCGGCGGTCGCAGCACGGCTCGCCGGTCCGTTCGCGGTCAAGGTGGTCTCGCCGGACATCCTGCACAAGAGCGATGCACGCGCGGTGAGCATCCGGCTGGCCGATGCCGAAGCGGTGCGCGCAGCCATCGACACGATGGCTGCCGAACCGGCGGTGAAGGCCGCGCGCGTCGACGGCTGGCTGGTCGAACGCATGGCCGCACCCGGCGTCGAGATGGTGATCGGCGCGGTGCGCGACCCGCAGTTCGGCATGATGGTGATGGTCGGCCTCGGTGGCGTGTTCGTCGAGGTACTCGGCGACGTCGCTTTCCGGCTGGTGCCGATCGCGCGCCACGAGGCCGAGTCGATGATCGATGCGCTGCAGGGCCGCGCCCTGCTCGACGGTGTGCGTGGCCGTGCGCCGGTGTCGCGCGCCGCGCTGGTCGACCTGCTGCTCGCGGTCGGTGGCGAAGGCGGCTTGCTGCACCGGCATGGCGATTCGATCGCCGAACTCGACCTGAACCCGGTGATCGTGTCCGAGGACGCTGCGGTGGTGGTCGATGCGCGGGTGATCCTCGCGCCTGTCGCCAGCGCGGCGGTCGCGATGCAGGTGCCCGCCGCGGCCGCCGTGGACTACGGGCGGCTGTTCGCGCCGAAGTCGGTTGCGGTGCTCGGCGCGTCCGCGACCGACACCTCGATCGCCAACACCTTCATCCGCCGGATGAAGAAGTTCGGCTATGCCGGTTCCATCTGGCCGATCCATCCGTCGGCGCCCGAGGTCGAGGGGCTGCCCGCCTTCCGCAGCCTCGCCGAGACGCCCGGCGCGGTCGACTATGCGTATGTCGCGATCGGCGCCGCGCGGGTGGCCGATGCGCTCGCGGCTGGTGCCGGCCGGCTCGGCTTCGCACAGGTGATCTCGAGCGGCTTTGGCGAGGTCGAGGAGGGCCGCGACCTGGAGCACAGGCTGGTCGAGGTCGCGCGCAACGGCGGCTTCCGTGTGATCGGGCCGAACTGCCTCGGGCTGTATTCGCCGCGCGGCGGGGTCACCTTCCCAGACGACGCGCCGCGCGAGACCGGCAGCATCGGCGTGCTGGCGCAATCCGGCGGGCTGTCGACCGACATCGTCAAGCGCGGCCAGGCGCGCGGCGTGCGCTTCTCGGGGCTGGTGACCATCGGCAACAGCGCCGATGTCGGCGCGGCCGAACTGGCCGGATTCTATTTCGACGATGAGCGGACGCGGGCGGTGGGCCTGTACCTCGAGTCGGCCAAGGACGGCCGGGCGCTGTTCGACCTGCTGCGCTCGCCACGGGCCAAACCGGTCGTGCTGCTCAAGGGTGGCCGCACCCGCCAGGGCCACCTGGCCGCGGCCTCGCACACCGGCTCGCTGGCCGGCGACCTGCGCGCCTGGGAGGCGCTGTGCGAACAGACGCCGTGCGTGATGGTCGACACCGTCGACCGCTTCGTCGATGGGCTGCTCGCGTTGCAGGTGCTGGAACTGCGTCCTTCGCGCCCGACCCGGCGCGTGGTGTTGTTCGGCAATGGCGGTGGCACCAGCGTGCTGGCCGCCGACTGCTTCTCCTCGGTCGGCCTGGATATCCTGCCGATGCACGAGGCAGCGGTGGAGGCGATGCGCGCGCTGAAGCTGCCGCCGGGCACCGGCATCGTCAACCCGATCGACACGCCGGTCGGCACGCTGTTGCAGAGCGGCGGTTCGGTGGCCGGGAAGATCCTCGACATCGTCTACGCATCGAGCGGTGCCGATGCGCTGGTGATGCACCTGAACCTCGCCGCCTTCGTCGGCCGCAGCGCCGGCGATCCGGTCGAGACGCTGATCGGCATCGCCGAGCAGGTCGGGCGTGCGCGGCCGGGGCAGTTGCATTTCATGCTGGTGCTGCGCTCCGACGGCTCGCGCGAACTCGACGATGCGCGGCGCGAGTACCGCCGGCGCGCCCTGGCGGCGGGCATCGCGGTGTTCGACGAGATCGCCGACGCGGGGCATGCGCTCGCCGTGGTGTCCAAGCTCGAACATCGCCTAGCCGCGCGCGGTCGGGTCTGACCCCGGGGTCAGACCCAAGGGTCAGACCC
>CAMDXD010000428.1 GCA_945877995.1 Bordetella parapertussis | reverse complement strand
ACAGCATCAAGGATTTCACCATGCTCGGCGTCGCTGCAGACGTGCCGACGATGATCGTCGCGCACCCGTCGCTGCCGGTGAAGACGGTGCGCGAGCTGGCCGCGCTGGCGCGCAAGAATCCGGGCAAGCTCGACTATGCTTCGTCGGGCGCGGGTACCGTCGGCCACCTGGCGATGGAACTGCTCAGCTCGATGAACGGCGGCAGCTATGTGCACGTGCCCTACAAGGGTTCCGGCCAGGCGATCACCGATGTCGTCGGCGGCTATGTGATCCTGATGGCGGCATCGATGCCGGTATTCGTTTCGCATGTGCAGGCGGGCAAGTTGAAGCCGCTGGGCGTGACCAGTGCCAAGCGCTCGCGGGCGTTGCCCGAGGTACCGACCATCGCCGAGCAGGGGTTCCCCGGTTACGAAGTGTCGTCCGGTTTCGGCATGCTGGCACCGGCCAACGTGCCCGCGGCCGTCGTCAAGGCGGTGAACGGTGCGCTGGTCAAGGCGATCCAGGATCCGACCGTGCGCGACCGCCTGTCCAGCCAGGGCGCCGAGCCGGTCGGTTCCACGCCGGAGCAGCACGACCAGCTGGTACGCAGCGAGATCGCGCGCTGGACGAAGATCGTCAAGCAGGTCGGCATCAAGGTCGACGGCAGCTGATGCCGGGCCACCCTGCCAGCAGGAGAGGCCATTGAGTTCACTGGCGTTCTGGTACAACGTGGTCGTCGTGCTGAAGGCGGTCGCCGAGATCGCCGGGCTCGCGCTGCTCGGGCAGGGCGTGCTCGCGCTGCTTGCCGGCCCGTCCCGGGCAACAAACGTCTTCTACCGGGTGCTGGCGGTGATGACTTCGCCGGTGCGGGCGGCGACCCGCTTCATCACGCCGCGCTTCGTCGTCGACCAGCACATCGGGCTGGCAACGTTTGCGCTCGTGCTGATGGGCTGGATCGTCCTTTACGTGGCGAAGGTATACCTCGTGCTGCGCGTGGCGAGCGAGACCCTGCCGCCCTGATCGTCGTCAGCGCGAGCGGCCCTGTGATCGGTACTGCCGCCTCGCAGCTGCAAGGGTTGTCGTTCATCAGTCTGATTTCCGAAAAAAAATTCAGCGAGGCCCTTGGCATGCCTGCCGGCACTGCGTAATATTTAACAGTTTTTAGAAAAACAGCCTGCCACGCCGCGCGAGACGGACGAAGCAGGCAGGGGCAGCGCGCCTACGGCGCGCCTGCTGCTGAGGAAACTTTGATGGTGCCGCGCCGGAAGGGCGCGGTGCGTCCCGGGGCCATGCGCGATCGACCGCAGTGCGCGGCTGGTCGTGAATGCACGGATCCGCTAACGGCAACGCTTCGCCAACTGGAGGGGAGACACATGCAGCTTACTCAGCGTCATGAGGAGTACTGGAGCCGGAACCTCAGGATCACCGCGGTTCTGTTGTCGATCTGGTTCGTCGTCACCTTCGTCGCAAGTTTCTTCGCGCGCGAACTGAACGAGATCGTCATCTTCGGTTTTCCGCTCGGCTTCTACATGGCCGCGCAGGGGGCGTTGATCGTGTACGTGGTGATCATCGGCTACTACGCCTGGTACATGAACCGGCTCGACAAGGAATACGGCGTGTCCGAAGGAGATGACGAATGAGCGCAGTTCCCTTCTCCCAGAAGACCTTCACCCAGCAGCTGAAGAAGTACTACATCTTCTACACGGGCGGTTTCTTCCTGTTCCTGGTGCTTATCGCGGCGCTCGAGTTCATGGGCGTGCCTAACAAGACGCTCGGTTACCTGTTCCTGCTGGCGACGATCGGCCTGTATGCCGGCATCGGCATCATGAGCCGCACCACCGATCTGTCGGAATACTATGTAGCAGGACGCCGCGTGCCAGCCGTATTCAACGGCATGGCGACCGGTGCCGACTGGATGTCCGCGGCATCGTTCATCGGCATGGCCGGCGGCCTGTATCTGCAGGGCTACGACGGGCTCGCATTCATCATGGGTTGGACCGGGGGCTACGTGCTGGTCGCGCTGTTCCTCGCGCCCTACCTGCGCAAGTTCGGCCAGTTCACCATTCCAGACTTCCTGGGCGAACGTTACGGCGGCAACATCGTGCGCACGATCGGCGTGTTCGCGGCGATCCTCGCGTCCTTCGTCTACGTGGTCGCGCAGATCTACGGGGTCGGCCTGATCACCGCGCGGTTCACCGGGCTCGAGTTCGGCGTCGGGGTGTTCGTCGGCCTGCTGGGTATCCTGGTGTGTTCGTTACTCGGCGGCATGCGCGCAGTGACCTGGACCCAGGTGGCGCAGTACATCATCCTGATCGTCGCCTACATGATCCCGGTGGTGATGCTCTCCTACAAGCACACTGGTAACCCGGTGCCGCAGGTAGCCTACGGCACGGTGCTGGCGAAGGTCACCGAGCGCGAAAAGGTACTCACCGCCGATCCGAAGGAACTCGAGGTGCGCGGCATCTTCCGCGAGCGCGCTGCTGCGCTCGACGCGCAGATCAAGGGGCTCCCGGGCTCATGGGAGACCGGCCGCGCAGGCCTGGTGGAAAAGGCTGCGGCACTGAAGGCGTCGAACGCGCCGGCAGAAGCGATCGCGGCCGCAGAGAAGGCAGTTGCGGGCTACCCGGCCAGTGCGGACGCCGCACGCACCGCGTGGACCGCGGCGCGCAATGCCAACACTGCCCGCGCCGCACCACCCAGGCCTCATGCGACGCCATTCCCAGGCGCGACGGAGGCGGCCCGAGACACTGCGCGACTGAACTTCCTCGCGCTGGTGTTCTGCCTGATGGTGGGTACGGCAGCGCTTCCGCACATCCTGATGCGCTACTACACCACGCCCTCGGTGAAGGAGGCCCGGCGATCGGTGTTCTGGTCGCTGTTCTTCATCTTCCTGCTCTACTTCACCGCGCCCGCGCTGGCGGTGCTGGCCAAGTTCGACATCTACACGCTGCTGGTCGGTGACAGTTTCGCCGACCTGCCGGCCTGGGTGGCGGCCTGGAGCAAGGTTGATCCGAAGCTGCTGTCGGTGGTCGACATCAACATGGACGGCATCGTGCAGCTGGCCGAGATCACGCTCGGACAAGACGTGATCGTGCTCGCCACGCCGGAGATCGTCGGCCTGCCGTACGTGATCTCGGGCCTGGTCGCGGCCGGGGGGCTCGCTGCGGCGCTGTCCACCGCCGACGGGCTTCTGCTCACGATCGCCAACGCGCTCTCGCACGACGTCTATTACAAGATGGTCAACCCGAACGCCACGACCCAGCGGCGACTGATGGTGGCCAAGGCGTTGCTGCTGGTGGTGGCTATCATCGCGGCATACGTGACATCGCTCAACCCTGGAGACATCCTGTTCCTGGTCGGTGCGGCGTTCTCGCTGGCCGCGTCCGCGTTCTTCCCTGCGCTGGTGCTGGGCGTGTTCTGGAAGCGCGCGAACAAGCCCGGTGCCATTGCCGGCATGTTGACCGGCCTGGCCGTCTGCATGTACTACCAGGCCTCGACCTATCCGTTCTTCACCGCGATGACCGGCTACAAGATCGACCTTTGGTTCGGAATCGCGCCGATCTCCGCGGGCATCTTCGGCATGCCCGCCGGCATGCTGATGCTGATCGTCGTCTCGCTGCTCACCGCGCCGCCGGGCCGCTCGGTGCAGGAGATGGTGGAGAACGTGCGCTACCCGGTGCTCGGCGACGAGGCACGCCAGGGCGCCTGATCCCGCCGCCGGCGGGTCGACGGCAGCAGCAGGAAGAAGCCCGCTTC
>CAMDXD010000427.1 GCA_945877995.1 Bordetella parapertussis | reverse complement strand
TTGACTGCCGACCGGGTGCCGCCGACAATCCCGCCATGCGATCGATGCCCGCCCATGCCGCGCCATAAGACGATCCGCATCGGCTGCGGCGCGGGTTTCCAGGGCGACCGGATCGACCCCGCGGTGATCCTCACTGCGCAGGGCCGGCTCGACTGGCTGGTACTCGAGTGCCTGGCCGAGCGCACCGTCGCCGCCGCCCAGTTGCGACGGCTGGCCGATCCCGAACAGGGCCATGACCCGCTGCTGCGCTCGCGCATGACCGCGCTGCTGCCGCTGCTCAAGCGCAACCGCTGCCGGTTGATCAGCAATCTCGGCGCGGCCAACCCGATCAGCGCCGGCCGCAAGGTCGTCGAGATCGCGGCGGAACTCGGGCTGTCGCTCAATGTTGCGGTGGTCACCGGCGACGACGTGCTCGACCGGCTCGACCCGGATACACCGACGCTCGATACCGGGCAGCCAGTGCGCGAGATCGGCATGCCGATCTCGGCCAACGCCTACCTGGGCATCGATGCGATCCTGCCGGCGATCGCCACCGGTGCCGACGTGATCATCACCGGCCGGGTCGCAGATCCGTCGCTGTTCCTGGCGCCGATGATCCATGCCTTCGGCTGGCCGATCGACGACCCGACGCTGCTCGCACGCGGCACGGTGATCGGCCACCTGCTCGAGTGCGCGGGACAGCTCACCGGCGGCTACTTCGCCGACCCCGGCCTGAAGGACGTGCGCGACCTCGCCCACCTGGGCTTCCCGTTCTGCGACGTCGGTGCGGACGGCAACGGCACGCTGGGCAAGGTAGCCGGCACCGGCGGCATGATCACGCTGCGCACCGTGAAGGAGCAACTGCTGTACGAAGTGACCGACCCGACCGCCTACATCACGCCCGATGTGGTCGCCGACTTCAGCACCGTCGACCTGATCGACCTCGGCGAGGACCGCATCCGGGTCGAGAACGCCGACGGCTTGTCGCGCACCGGCACGCTGAAAGTGACCGTCGGCTACCGCGCGGGGTTCATCGGCGAGGGCGAGATCTCGTACGCCGGGCCAAATGCGCGCGCGCGGGCGGAAGTCGCCGGCGCGGTGCTCCACGAACGGCTGCACCACGACCTGCCCGACCTGCGTATCGACCTGATCGGCATCGATTCGATCCACCGGACGGACTTCGGGCACGGGCCTGATCCGTACGAGGTACGGCTGCGCGCGGCGGCCAGCGGTGCCACGCGCGAGCAGGCTGAACGGGTCGGCCTGGAGGTCGAAGCCCTCTACACCAACGGCCCCGCCGGGGGTGGTGGCGCACGCAGGTTCATCACCGAGCGCATCGGCATCGTGTCGACGCTGATGCCGCGTGAGCTCGTGCGCAGCAGCGTGGTGCGGCTGTCGACCGGCCGGGCACCCGGCCCTGTCGTGCCGGACGCGGCGCGATGATGCCCGTGCGGCCCGGGCCGGCCTCAGTGCAGCCGAAGCCAGGCACGCGCCTGCTGCATGGACTTGCGCACTGCCGCGCCGGCGACAAGGGCGACACCTCCATACTGTCGTTGTTCGCCTACCACGCGGACGATTTTCCGCTGCTCGTCGAGCGCGTGACCGCAGAAGCGGTCGCCGCCCACCTGGAACATATCGTGCATGGCGAGGTACGACGCCATGTACTGCCGAAGCTGTGCGCGCTGCAGTTCACCTGCGAGCATGCACTGGGCAGCGGCGTGACCACCTCGCTTGCCCTCGACACGCACGGCAAGGCGCTATCCTTCGCGCTGCTGACGATGCCGATCGAACCGCTGGAGACCCGATGAAACCGAATGCCCCTGCCGCCAGCCTGTACGCTGCGGCGACCCTCGCAATGACCTGTGTCCTCGTGCAACCGGCCGCACAGGCGCAGCAGGCCTGGCCAGCCAAGCCGGTGCGCATGCTGGTGCCGTTCTCTGCGGGCGGCGTCACCGACCTGCTCGCGCGCTCGGTCGCACAGCGCATGGGCGAGGCGCTAGGGCAGACGGTGGTGGTGGACAACCGGCCGGGTGCGAACACGATCATCGCCTACGAGATCCTCGGACGCGCGAGCGCCGACGGCTACACGCTGATGCTGGAAGGCTTCAACGGGCTGGTGCTCAACCCCCTGCTCTATCCGAAGCTGCCGTACAGCCCCGAGAAGGACATTTCGCCGGTCGGCCTGATCGGCTTCTCGCCGGTGATGATCGTTGTCAACCCGCAGGTGCCGGCGAAGTCGGTGCGCGAGCTGGTCGACTACGTGCGCGCCAACCCGGGCAAGCTCAACTTCGGCTCCTCGGGCATTGGCGGCGTGGTGCACATCTCCACCGAGTGGTTCATGTCGCTCACCGGCACGCGCATGACGCATGTGCCGTACAAGGGCGGTGCGTCGGCCCTGCCCGACCTGATGGGCGGGCAGCTGCAGGTGCTGTTCAATCCGCCGATCACCGCGATCCCGCTGGTCAAGGCGGGCAAGCTGCGCGCGCTCGCGGTGTCCTCCGCGCGCCGCCTGTCGGCAATGCCCGACGTGCCGACGGTCGCCGAACTCGGCTACCCCGGCTACGACGCGGCCACCTGGTTCAGCGTGCTCGCGCGCCGCGGCAGCCCGCAGCCGATCCTCGATCGCCTGACCGCCGAGCTGAAGAAGATCGTCGATATGCCGGCGCTACGCGAGCAGTTCGCCGCGCAGGCGATCGAGTTCCAGTGGGGCGACCCGTCCGAGGTCGCCGCGCTGGTGAAGAAAGACCTCGCGCGCTGGGGCGAGGTTGTGCGCAAGGGCAACATCAAGGTCGAGCCGCTGTAGCCAGCGCCGCCTGCAGGCCGGGGCGGGCAGGCCCGAAGCGGCCACCCCCCGCCCTACAGCTTCGCGCCGCTTTCCTTCACCAGCTTCGCCCACTTGATCATGTCGGCGAGCATGTACTGGCGGAAGGTCTCAGGATCGTTGCCGACCGGCTCGGAACCATCGGCGAGGATGCGCTCGCGCACGTCGGGCATCGCCAGGAACTTGAGCAGTTCGGTGTTCAGGCGCGACAACAGCGGCTTGGGCATCTTCGCCGGGCCGGCGATGCCATACCAGCCGACCAGTTCGAAGCCGGGCAGCGTCTCGGCCATCGTCGGCACGTCAGGCATGGCCGCTATCCGCTTGGGCGTGGTCACCGCCAGCCCGCGCAGGCGACCCGCTCGCACCAGGGTCTGTGCGGCCTGCATGCCGGCGAAGTTGTACTGGTACTGGCCGCCGAGCAGGTCGGCCAGCGCCGGGCCGGAGCCCTTGTACGGGATGTGCTGCGCCTTGATGCCTGCCATCAGGTTGAACAGTTCACCGGCGAGGTGGCCGCCGCTGCCGATGCCGGCGGACCCGAAGTTGAGGCCGCCCTTGAAGCCGCGCGTCCAGTCGACGAACTCCTTCGGCGTCTTCACCGGGCTGGCCGGGTTCACGACCAGATAGAGGCCGGCCGAGGTGAGCTGGCTGATCGGGGTGAAGTCGTTCACCGGGTGGTAGGGCAGTTTCGCGTTCAGCGCGGCATTGATCGTGTGCTGGTGGTAGACCAGCAGCAGCGTGTAGCCGTCGGGCGCCGCGCGCGCGGTGATCTCGCCGGCATTCACGCCCGAGGCGCTGGCGCGGTTGTCGACGATCACCTGCTGACCCATGGACTCGGTGAGCTTGGCCGCGACCAGCCGCGACAGGATGTCGGTGGTACCGCCGGGCGCAGCCGGCGTGATCAGACGGATCGTTCGGTTCGGGTAGTCGCTCTGCGCAG
>CAMDXD010000426.1 GCA_945877995.1 Bordetella parapertussis | reverse complement strand
TTGTGGCAATAGGTGCAGTTCACGCCCAGTCCGTCCGACATGTGCATCATCAGCGAATAGGTGAACTCGGCCTGCTTGGTCGACGCACGGTTCCCGGTCGGCAGTGCAGTTGCACCGTTGACGCGGATCTCCTTCGGGTCGGTCGACAGGTAGTCGCGCAGTGCGTCGTACGGCAGCGATGCGAGGCCGACGCTGACCGCAGGCTTGTTCTGGCCAGCGTCATTGCCGAGGCCGCGCGTTGCCTGCGGATGCTGCGGCGACCGGTACCAGACTTCGGCCGGGTTGTGGTTGCCACGATGACAGGTGTAGCAGGTCACGCCAGTCTGGGCCACGTGCGCGGTCCAGCGGCTGTTGATCGCCTGCGTCATCTGGATCATCCGCCGTGCGACGACCTTCGTGTACATCGAGTCGGAGGAGAAGTCCTCGCCCGGCGCATGGCAGTAGGTGCACTGCTCGTTCGGCGCGACCCACTGGCTGATGGCGACCATCAGCCGGGTGAACTCAGCCACCGAAGTGTCACCGAGCACCTGCACGTTCTTGTACACGTCGCGTGCGCGCGGGCCGTCGGACGGTACCGCCGGCAGCGGATCGGGCACGACGTTCTTGTACGTCTCGGGGATCAGGATGCGCGGGTTGTAGACCTGCACCATGCCGGTGCCGCGAAAACCGTGCTGGACGGTGTCCACCGGCGGCCGCTCGCAACCCGAGAGCAGCGCGCTGGCGGCGATCGCCGCCGCGGCAAGGGAGATCCGGCGGATATAACCGCTGCTGGCCTTCATCATTTCACCCCCTGGATCAGCGTGGCCGGGTCGACGATCGCCGGGAACACGGCCGGGTACATCGGTGCAACACCATGCTTGACCGCCCACAGGTACCAGTTGTCGACCACGGTGCCGGTGAGCAGGATGCCGATGCCACCGACCAGCGGGCACAGCACCGCGAACCACCAGGCCCAGCGATGGATCGATTCCATCGTGGCGTTGAAGCCCATCGTCCAGCGCCAGAACAGCGCGGCGCGCTCCGAGGCCGTGCCCCGGTCGACGATCTGCTCGATCTCGCGTTCGCCACCGAAGCGGGTCACCGCGAGGATGGTGCCACCGTGCATCGCGAACAACAGCGCCGAACCGTAGAGGAAGGCGATCGACAGCGCATGGAACGGGTTGTAGAACAGGTTGCCGTAGCGCAGCGAGAATGCAGCGGTCCAGTCAAGATGCGGGAAGATGCCGAACGGCACGGCCTCGCCCCAGCTGCCCATCAGCAACGGGCGGATGAAGCCCAGCACCAGGTACAGCCAGATCGCCGCCGCGAACGCCCAGGCCACGTGCGTGCCCATGCCCAGGGCACGGGCACGGGTGTACATGCGCGCCCACCAGAGCAGCAACGACACGGTCAGGAAGAAGCCCGCCATCATCCACCAGCCGCCATCGTTCAGCGGCGGCAGGCTCAGCCCGTAGCTCGGCGGCGGCGGTTCCAGCGCGAGCCAGAACAGTTGCCGGACGAACTGGATCGGGTCCCAGCTGACCGAGGCCAGCATGTTGAAGCCGATGATCCAGAACGCGAGCAGCCCGCACATCAGCGAGGCAAGGCCCAGCCCGCCCAGGTAGATCGGACCGATCTGGGCGTTGCCGATGCGGCCCAGGAGATGGACGATGAACGGCTCGCCAGTACGCGGGCTGTTGCCCTTGCCCAGCGGTACGCCGTGGGAAGCAGGCCCGGTGGGCTGGATCTGCGTGAAGATGTTCTGATAATAAGACATACGTGTCTCCTCGCTTCTCGTTTTCGCCTACGACCAGATCGGCAGGTTGAGCCACCAGCCCCACCACTCGGGCCAGCCGCGCGTCCAGAACGGGCCGCTGATCACGATGCACACTGCGCTCCAGAAAACCGCTGCCAGGGCGAGGAACAGGCCAAGCCTGTGGATGCCCAGCGTGCCGATCGAGTAGCCGATGGTGTCGCGGAAGAACGTGTCCTCATGCTCGGGCGTTTTCACCGCCTGGCCCTTCGGCGGATTGGTCGCCGAGAGCACGAGGCCGCCATGCAGCGACAGGGCGAAGGTGGTCGCGAAGAAGAAACTGACCGCGATCATGTGCGCAGGGTTGTAGTGGAAGTGCAGGTACTGGTAGCCGACGTTCGACACCCAGTCGAGGTGGCTGAAGATGCCGTAGGGGAATCCATGTCCCCAGGCGCCAAGCAGTACCGGACGCACCACCACCAGCGTCACGTAGGCGCCGATCGCGAAGGCGAATCCGAAGGGGACGTGGTAGCCGATACCGAGCTTTCGGCAGATCTCGACCTCGCGCAGCGCCCAGGAACAGAAGGCGCCGATCGCGCAGACCGTGATCAGCTGCCACAACCCGCCCTCCAGGAGCGGGGCCAGGCCCAGCCCGTATTTGAGGTCAGGCGGCGCAATATTGATCTGCCAGATGTTCCATGTCGGGCCCATCGCGGCACCCCACAGGATCAGAGCGGTGCCAAGGAGGCTGAAGAACACCGTCGTCACGCCGAAAAATCCGACCCAGAAAGGTCCAATCCAGAAATCGAAGAGGTCGCCTCCGATCAGCGTGCCGCCACGGACACGGTACTTTCGTTCGAAACTCAGCATTGCCATCTTGGGTCCTCCCGCCATGCAGCGCGTCGGTGCGCCATCACGGTCGAAATCGATATCGGGGTCAGGTACAGATAACGCCGGTGCTGCAGGGCCTGCAGCCCTGCTGCGGCCCTACGGCGCCCCAGATCGGCGGACGAGGCCCGGCAAACCGCACCGGTGCCTCGTCCCCCTGGGGTACAACGTGCTTCTGCTGCGTGTTACTTCGGTGTTGCCGCCGGCATCGGCGCGTTCTGCGTGGTTGCCGGGCCTGCCTTCGCTCCGTCCAGCCAGTTGAACTTGTTCGTGCTCAGCAGGACGAGATGAATCATCGCTGCCAGCGAGAACAGGAAAACACCCTGGACGACCATGGCACGCAATGGGTCGTACAAACGCCAGATTCTCCACATGAGCTCTTTCTCCTAAAGTAATTGCGACATGAAGTTGTAGACCGCTACCTTCACACCGTCATTCAACGACTCGGTACCTTCAGCCCCCGGAAGCCAGGAACGCCAATGCCAACCCAACTTCTGCGCGACGAGGGCGATCGCGAGAATGGTCGCGAAGCTCACCGCATAGATGACCCCGAAGGATTTCGAATCACCCTTCATGATCCTCTGCACGGAACCTACGGTCAGGTCTGTCATTGCTATTCCTTTCAGGCTCTAGAGCCAGGGACGCCAGGCCCAGACCAGGATATGGGCAACGACGGCAACTGCCGTGAAACCGATCAGACCCTGCATGTAGAACTGGTGGAACTCCTGTGCCTCGCTGTCCGTGAGGCCGGAGATGGAGCTTCGTTCAGCCATTTTGTGATACCTCCTGATGAAGGCTGTTACCGCACGCTTTCGGGGCATGCGGCGGGACCACCGCGACACTTCGTCGCGGCGAACACTTCCGTCCGGTACGACTGGACAGAATCGGTTGCAACGCACGCCGCGCCGAACAGGCGCTCGTGCGTCGAAAGACGCTTGTTGCTTGTGGGTCGGACCAGGCGGCGCGCGGTCATGCCGGCTCCTGCGCGAGCGCTGCGGCAGCTGCTGCCGGCACTGGTCGGGCTCTTGCGTCGTCGCCCTGCGCACGCGCAAGCGTCACGCGCGAATCGCCCGCGTGGCGCGTATTGCGCTCGACCTCGTCGCGCAGCTGCTTGGCCGCCGAGAT
>CAMDXD010000425.1 GCA_945877995.1 Bordetella parapertussis | reverse complement strand
CCCTGGGGGCATTATCAGACGGTGGACGCCGGCGGCAATTTCCGCGTCAACCATCTGATGATCAAGCCGGGCGCCAAGATGAGCCTGCAATCGCACAAGCGGCGTGCCGAGCATTGGGTGATCGTCGGCGGCACAGCACTGGTGACCCGCGACGACCAGCACCTGACGATGACCGAGAACCAGTCGATCTATATCCCGGTGGGCACCCGCCACCGGCTGGAGAATGCCGGCCAGGAACCCTTGCGGGTGATCGAGGTGCAGTCGGGCGCCTATCTCGGCGAGGACGACATCACGCGCCACGACGACGCTTATTGAGCCGCCGCTGTCACGGATTTGTAGGCTATCTGGGCGGGGTTATCGCATGTGGCCTTGTTATCGCCTTTGGCCTTGATTGAATCTCTCGGCGACGTCCTTCCCCCTCTCCCTGTCCCGCTTATCGCCTGTCGGCGCTGCGCGGGACAGGGAGAGGGGTGGGCACATGCGATTGCCCTGGCTACCTGGGGGATCCCGGGGGAGTGCCTGTCCATCCTCAGTCCACCTCCGCTTCCGCCTCCAGCGGCGCCTTCGGTACGAAACTGTCCAGCTCGATGCCGCTGTAGTGCTGGCGAATCAGGTCGTCGACCGGGCGCAGGTCGTCGTTCTGCAACCACAGCCGCATCAGATGGCGTTTGCGCGCCGGGTCTTCCCAGTCCTCGTAGGCGCGGCGCGAATGCACCGTTACGTGGCTGTTGAGGATTTGCAGGTCGCCCAGCTGGAACGGCAGTTCGGCGGCGAGCTCGTCGGCGAGCTGCTGGAACAGCTTGACCGCTTCCTGGCGCTTCGCACTCCATGGCGCCACCCCGGGCAGCACCAGGGCCTTCTTGGCGACGCTGCCGGCGCCGCGCACGCCGAGATACCCGTCGGTGAAGGAGAACACCGGCATCTCGTACCAGGGTTTCATTCCCGGCGAGACCTCGCCATGCCGCGTCCAGGCGAAATCGCTGCACAGGTCGCCAGCCAGGTCGGGGCGACGCTTCAGAATTTCGTTGTAGAGCGTGACCGAACTGCACACGCGGCTGGCGCCGCCGGACTTCGCCTCGTGGATGCAGAACAGCGCCACCATGTCGCAGGGATCGCAGTGGAAGTTCAGCACCGCCTTGGTCTGGTAGGCGCGCGTGAAAGGATCGTCGTAGTCCTTGCCCATGTCCTTGACGTGGGCAAGCATGTGCCCCGCAGCGTTCTGCGACACCGCGGTGCCGAAATAGGTGCCGATACCCCAGAGCGCGATCGCCTGCTGCAGCCGGTTCATCTCCGCCGCCGGCAGCCCGCGCATCTGCACGAGGCCGCGGCCGTCCCTGAGCTCCGCGTAGATGCCCCTAAGAGCATCGGCCGTCCTCGGTAGGGGAAAATCCTCCTCCCCGATCTTGAGCAGCGGCCTGCCGCTCGCCTCGATGGCGCGGACGCTATCCATGATCTCGGCGATTTCACGCGCGTCGAAGCGGTAGACCCAATCCTCGTTAGCGCCGATCTCTTCGGGGCGCCACCCGGCCGGATCGACAACGGGTTGCAGCGGCACCGCTGCCATGCGCGCGATCCGATGCGCCCGGGATATCCTGTCCTGCATCGCCATGCCTTCCCGTTCTGCCACGTTTCCTGCGAGCTCCCGTTCCACGGCTGCCGGCTACTATAGCGCGTCTTCCGGCAACATTGAATTGCCTCCCGTCTCCCACAAGGCTGGCACGGCGCGCCGAGATGCCGCCAGCACCTCTGGACCGGCCCGGAACTGCCGACTAAGCTAGACGTCCGGCACGCGCCTGCGGGTTGGAAAGAAACGTCCGGGACACCTTACGTCACCATCCCGGCACCAACGAGGAAGAAGGAAAGGCCCGATGACCAACACCCCTGACTATAACTATGTCGATCCCGTTTCCGAGGCCATCGCGGCGTTCACCGTCGCGGCGCCGGATAAATTGCCGGAGGCGCTCGCAGAGTCCTCGATCCTGGCGCTCGGCGACTCGATTGCCGTGAGCCTGGGCGCGCTGACGTTTCCCGCAGCGGTCTTCGCGCGCAAGTACGCCGCGCTGACACCGGTGCCCGACGGTATCGCCATATGGGGCTCCAACTTGCGCAGCACCCCGGACATTGCGGCACTGGTCAACGGCGTGTTGCTGCGTTGCTACGACTATAACGACTTCTATGTCGGCAAGCGCAACAGCGGACATCCGAGCGACATGGTGTCGGGGATTCTCGCCGCGGCTGAATTCGCCGGGGCTTCCGGCGAACGGACACTGGCTGGCCTCGCCGTTGGCTACGAGGGCGTCGGTGCCGCCTACGATTGCTTCTCCACCGCGCCCGGCGGCTGGGACTACACCAACCTGTCGATGATCGGCTCCTGCATCGGCATCGCCAAGGTGCTCGGTCTCAGCCACGACCAGACCCGCGAGGCCATCGGCATCGTCGTCACCAACCACCTGGCCACCGATGAGGTCGAGTCCTGCGAGCTCAACCGCCGCGGCGACCTGACCATGTGGAAGCGCTTCAACGGCAGCGACGCCGTGCGCAACACCCTGCAAGCCTGTTTGCTTGCCTCCGTCGGTGTCGAGGGCTCGGTGCGCCCCTTCGTCGGCAACCAAGGCTTCATCAAGCATCTCAAGAACGACCCATCGTTCGCCAACGACGCCGTCAAGCGCTTCGCCCCTGGCAACCCCCTGACCGTCATTCAGAAGGCCTACTTCAAGCCGTGGCCGACCGGCTCGCAGGCGCAGAGCACCATCCGCGCGGTGCTGGAAGCCCGTGCGAAGATCTCCAGCATCGACGACATCAAGCAGATGCGCGTGTACTGCGAGGAAGGCGCCTACGAGCACTTCGTCACCATGCGTCAAGACGCCTGGAACCCCATCTCGCGCGAGACGGCGGACCACAGCATGCCTTACGTCGCCGCCGCGGCCCTGTTCGACGGCTACATCAAGATCGACAGTTACGATCTGGACAAGGTCAACGATCCGAAGCGGCGCGCCTTCATGAAAAACAAGATGACGGTGGAACCCGATCCGGCGCTGGGGCGCCTTGCCGACGGCAAGCTCAGCCGCGCCGAACGCGGCTACCTCGGGCGGGTCGAGATCGAAATGAAGGACGGCACCGTGATCGAGGGCAAGGCGCTGCCGTTCCCGGGCCATCCCGCCCGTCCGTTCACGCGGGACGAACTGGAGAGCAAGCTGCGCGCGAATATGGATTACGTGCCCACGGAAGCACGCAAGAAGCAGATCATCGAGCGGCTGTTCGACTTCCGCAGCGTCAAAAACGTTGCCGAATTCACGGCGCTTTTCGCCTTCGATTGCTGAACCCATCCACCAGCCCCTCGTGGGCCGCAAACTTTGCGAGCGAGTTGGAGCGAATGTCATGTTGAATGCACAAGACAACGAACTGCTGACGCGAACCGGGCCGGGAACCCCGATGGGTGCCCTGCTGCGCCGCTACTGGATTCCCGCGATGATCGCGTCCGAATTGCCGGAGCCCGATTGTGCCCCAGTGCGTGTCAAGCTGCTTTCGGAGGAACTGGTGGCGTTCCGCGATACCGCGAACCGCATCGGTCTGGTCGGTGAATTCTGCCCGCACCGGAAAGTTTCCCTGTGGTTCGGGCGCAACGAAGAGAACGGGCTGCGCTGCGCCTACCATGGCTGGAAATTCGACGTGGACGGGCAGTGCGTCGACGTGCCGTCGGAGTCGGCGGAGTCCGGGTTCTGTCGCAAGGTCAAGCTTACTTCCTATCCCTGCATCGAACGGGGC
>CAMDXD010000424.1 GCA_945877995.1 Bordetella parapertussis | reverse complement strand
GCCTCCGCCGCTACCACCGGCGAAGCTCTTGATCCCGGATGAGGTCGAGCAGGCAAGCCCGACCGCCGACAGCAGCCGGTCGACATCGAAACCCATCACCACCCCGGCGGCTACTGCGGCGCCGATCGGCCCAGCCACAGCCGTCACATGGAAGCCGCGCGCTGACGGTTCCGGGCCGAGTGCGAGGCTCAGCCGCTCCATTGCCTCGTAGCCGGCAACGATGCCGAGCAGCAGGCGCGACCCCGGCGCGTCGCAGTACTCTGCCGCAGCAAGCGCGGCTGGCACCACCACTGCGCCGGGATGCACCACCGCGCCGACGATAAGGTCGTCGAGCTCGAAGCCATGGATTGCTGTTCCGTTGACCAGTGCGGCCGGGGCTGCGCAGATCCGGGTGGGACTGCCGAAAAGCGTACATGGGCCACGCGCGCTCTCAGCGATGCTGTTGGCCGCCATCATGACGCTCCAGGCCTGCCTTGCACCGAACAGACCGCAACCGATGTTATCGAGCAGGCAGTAGCGTGCCTGCAGGATCACATGATCCGGGAGACTTGCCAGCGACACTGAGGACAGGAACTCCGCCATTCGTTCGGAGTGCAGCTGTCCAGTCGAAACCAACGGACCCATGGCAAGGCTTCCGCTAGTTCGACTTGACGCCGGATGCCTTGACGACCTTGCCCCATTTGTCGAGCTCCCGCTGCATGAAGGCCGCGAATTCGTCGGGTGAGGTGGACAGGGGCTCGAACGCCTGTCTTTCAAGTTGCTGCCGGTAGTCGGCCTGGCCATACAGCTTTGCGATCTCGCGGCTCAGCCGGTCGAGGAACGCCCGCGGCGTCTTCGCCGGACCGACCAACGCGTACCAGGACGCGACATCGATACCGGACAGGCCGGATTCGACCATGGTCGGAACCTCGGGCAGGAGTGGCGATCGGGTCGGGCTGGTCACGGCGATCGCGCGTAGACGGTTGCTGCTGGTGTGACCCATCACGCCGGTGATGCCACCGAACATCATGTGCGACTCGCCGGTGAGGATCGCGGTAACTGCTGGGCTTGTACCCTTGTACGGAATATGCACGATATCGGTGCCGGTGGCCGACTTGAACAGTTCGGAGATAAGGAAGAGGTTGGTGCCTAGGCCAGCTGATGCATAGTTGATCTGCCCCGATCGTGCCTTCGCCAGCGCGATCAGATCCTTGACCGACTTGGCTGGCAGCGAGGGGTGGACTACCAGCACGTGATAGGACGATGCCAGAAGGCTCGCCGCGCTGAAATCGCGGACCGGGTCGTAAGAGACCTTCTCGAGCACCGGGCTGATGGCGAGTGGCGACACCATACCCAGCAGCATCGTGTACCCATCCGGGTTCGCTGTCGCAACCAGCGCGCTGCCGATTACGCCGCCGGCACCTGCGCGGTTGTCGACGACCAGCGGCTGGCCGATGCGCTCCCCCAGTTTCTCCGCGACCAGTCGCGCGACGAAATCGGTACCGCCCCCGGGCGCAAACGGCACGACGAAACGGACTGGCCGAGCCGGATAGGACTGCTGCGCGCTTGCGCTGGCCGTGATCCCGAGAGCGGACAGGGCCAGGATTCCAGCCAGGAGACCATCAATCGGAGTCATCGAGTTCCCCTTGATGTGGACGCGGCCTTTGTTGAGCAGGACCAACGCAAACCCTCGATCATGCTAATCCCCTGCTGCATCCGCCGCAACACTCGATCGCACATAGCGCACCATTGCACTGAACTGAATCGGCCCGAGTTTTGCGGAGGCTCCAATTTTTGAAAAGATGGAGCATGCCGAGCACGCCAACCTCGTTCTCGCCGACGATGTCATCACGGGGCTCAAGGAAGCGCTGTCCGGGGCGTTCGTCTCCGACGACGGACTTGATGAGGCGCTCGGCGTCACGCCCGCTCGGCGCCAAACGCGATTCCTTCGGGCAGCGTGAACAGCGCATCGATGTCGGGGATCGCATCGATGAACCCCTGCGCCTTCAGGTAGCCGGCGAGCTTGGTGACCACCATCCGGTTCACCGGCGTCAGGCCGTAGGGCAGGGGATCGCCGCCGAAGATGTCGAACACGCGTGCCCAGGTGTTCTTCGCCCATGGCATCAGCGACGAACCGATCTTCCGCGCATACGCTTCGCGCTTGGCGTCCACGTACGATTGCGCGACCGCGGCCAGCAGCCCGGGGTACTGCTGATGCACGTCGGTGCGCACGACCACGCAGTGGTTGATCGGATAGATGCCGGTGCGTTCGTAGTAGGCGAGCTCGGTCGCCTCCGCATCGCGCAAGACTGTACGCAGCCGGCGCTGGTGCAGCGGCTTCTGGAAATCCTTCACCACGAAACCGAGGCTGGCGTCGGCCTGTCCCGCGAGCAGCAGGTCTTCGGTCGCGCCTTCCATGAAGTCGATGCGCGCGCCGGCCGGTGCGGCATGGCGCTGGTTGCGTCCGGTCACCCAGGTGATCGAGCGCCAGTCGACGCCGTACTCGTCCTCGAGCAGGCCGCGTATCCAGGTAGCCGCCGTCATCGTGTAGTCGTCGACCGCGATGCGCCGGCCGCCGAGCTGCGCGGGCGACACGATGTCGCTGTCGCGCCGGGTGATCAGCGTGCCGTGGCGGAACGCGCGGTTCGGGAACACCGGTATCGCCGTCACCCAATCTTCGCCGTTGGCACGCAGCGTGAGGTAGTTCGCGAGCGAGAACTCGCATACCTCGTAGGGGCGACTGTGCATCATCGCCTTGAAGATGTCGTTCGGCGACGACGGCTCGAAGGTGAAGCGGAAGCCCAGCCGCTCGCCGGGCAGACCGATCAGATGCTCGTAGTCGCCGCCGCGGATGCAGAATGTGGGTATCGATCCGGATTGCATGTTCGCGGATGCTACAGGTACTGCCGAAACCAGGCGATGGTCTCGGCGTACACGACCTTGCACATCTCGGTGTTGCGGAACTCGTAGCTGTCGTAGTGCCCGGCCGCGGGCAGCTTGACCAGCTTCTTCGGTTCGCCGCACTTCTCGTGGCAGATCAGCTGCTGCTCGGGCGGCACCAGGTTGTCGTGCTCGGCATAGATGGTGAGCACCGGGCGCGGGCTGATCCTGTCCACGACCCAGTCGGGCCGGTAGCGCATCACCGCCTCGCCACTCTCGATGTCGCGTTCCTCGCTCTGGAACGTGTGGCCCGCCTGTGCATGCATCTCGCGCTGGCGCTGTGACTCCGGATCGCGCAGCATGATCTCGCCGTTGGGCACGAGGGTGGACTTGCCGGTCACCACTCGCTGGCGAGCCTCCTGGAGTACGCGCTCCTTGAACGCCAGCCACTCCCAGGGCCGGCGGATGCGGCGCATCCACTCCTCGCCGTTCATCACGCCGACGCTGGTGACCAGCACCTTCACGCGTTCGTCGTGCGCGGCGACCCAGACGCCGTTGGCGCCGCCGAAACTCGTGCCGTAGATTGCGAGGCGTTCCGGATCGATGCCCTCGATGGCCTGCATGTAGCTGAGTGCATCGTAGGTGTTCTGCGCCTGTTCGAGCGGCCGGTGCCGGTTGCGCTTGCCCTCGCTCTTGCCGAAGCCGACATAGTCGTAGCCGAGCACGAACCAGCCCTCGGCGCACAGCCGCTTCATCATGTGCGTGCAGTCCGCCTGGGTGTTTCCGCTGTAGCCGGCCAGCACCAGGATGCCCGGGCGCGCCGCGTCCCCCGGCTTCCAGTCCTCCGGCGTGTAGAGGTAGCCCGCGATGCGGTCGCCGTCGCTGAAGAAAGAGACTTCGGTGTGTTCCATGT
>CAMDXD010000423.1 GCA_945877995.1 Bordetella parapertussis | reverse complement strand
CATCATACCCTTCGAACACCGCAATCCACGAGATCGCAAACCCGAAGGCCAGGCTTTTCAGCAGGCCGTTGACGATGTCCTCGCGGAAGTCGACCGAGTTCTGCATCTGCGACCAGAACGAGCCCTCGTCGACGCCCAGCAGCACGACGCCGACCAGGTAGCCGCCAAAGATGCCCATCGCGGTGAACATCGCGGTCAGCAGCGGCGTCGAGATCACGCCGGCCCAGAAGCGCGGCGCGACGATCCGGGCGATCGGATCCACCGCCATCATCTCCATCGCGCGCAGTTGTTCAGTCGCCTTCATCAGGCCGATCTCGGCCGTGACTGCGGATCCGGCGCGGCTCGCGAACAGCAGCGCGGTGATCACCGGGCCCAGTTCGCGCAGCAGCGACAGCGCGACCAGCACGCCGAGCGCCGATTCCGAGCCGTAGGTCCTGAGCGTCTGGTAGCCCTGCAGCCCGAGCACCATCCCTACGAACAGGCCGGACACCAGGATGATCACCAGCGACAGTACGCCGGAGAAGTAGACCTCGCGCACCACCAGCCGCGGCCGGCGCAGGCAGACATTGGAATTGAACAGCGTCAGGCCGAGGAAGCGCGCTGCAAAGCCCAGGCGCAGGAAGGTGTCGATCGCCCGACGACCGATGCCGCCGACGGTGAGCCGGCCCTTATCGATCACGGGCGCCGAGCCTGAGTTCGGTGCGATAGTCGGCGCCTGGATAGTGGAAAGGCACTGCGCCGTCGATCTCGCCGCGGAAGAACTGCCGCGCATAGGGCTTGTCCGACGCCAGCATCTCGGCAGGCGAGCCCTGCGCGACGATCTGCCCTTCGGCCATCAGGTAGCAGTAATCGAGGATCTTCATCGATTCGCGCACGTCGTGCGTGACCACGATCGAGGTGGCGCCCAGTGCGTCGTTCAGCGTCCGGATCAGGTTGCTGATCACCGCCATCGAGATCGGGTCGAGGCCCGTGAACGGTTCGTCGTACATGATCAGCTCAGGGTCGAGCGCCACCGCGCGCGCCAGCGCGACCCGGCGCGCCATGCCACCGGACAGTTCAGCCGGCATCAGCTTCGCCGCGCCGCGCAGGCCGACCGCGTGCAGCTTCATCAGGACCAGGTCGCGCACGATCGGCTCGGGCAGCGCGGTGCGCTCGCGCATCGGGAACGCGACGTTGTCGAACACCGACAGGTCGGTGAACAGCGCACCAAACTGGAACAGCATGCCCATCTTGCGCCGCAGACGATAGAGCCCGTCGCGACCGAGTGCGCCAACCGACTCGCCATCGACGACCACGGAGCCCTCCGACGGGCGAAGCGCACCACCGATCAGCCGCAGCAGCGTGGTCTTGCCGCAGCCGCTGCCGCCCATGATGGACACCACCCGCCCCCGCGGCACGCGAAGGTCGAGCCCCTTCAGTATGCTGCGGCGACCGTAGCCGAACTGCAGGCCTGAGATTTCAACGAAGTTGTCCGAAGACACGCGAGGGCTGGAAGTGGAAAGGCGCTATTCTATCCCCTCGCACCTTACGGTGATACATGGGCTGGACAACACTCGCGATGCATCCAGCGGCGGTCGAGTTTTCCGGCGTGAACCGGCAGTTCGGCGGCAGGCGCGCCGCGGCCGATGTGTCGTTCGCCGTGAACGCCGGCGAGAGCGTCGCGCTGGTCGGCGTGAACGGAGCGGGCAAGACGACACTGCTGCGCTGCATGCTCGACTACTGCCGCGCCGACTCCGGCACGATCCACGTCTTCGGGGTTCCGAGCACGCGCGCCGAGGCGCGCAGCCGGATCGCCTGGCTGCCGGAGCGGTTTTCGCCGCCGTACTACCTCACCGGGCGCGACTACCTGCGCTACCACGCTTCCCTGCGCGGCGCGGTCCACGACGAAGCGACCGCCCTGGAACGGTTGCGCGAGCTGGATTTCGATCCCGAGGCGCTCGACCGCCCCGCACGCACCTTCAGCAAGGGCATGCTGCAGAAGCTCGGTCTGGCAGCCTGCCTGCTCGCGCGCCGTCCGCTGACCGTCCTCGACGAACCGATGAGCGGGCTCGATCCGCTGGCGCGGTCGCGGGTCCGTGCCGCGCTCGGACGCCTGAGGGCCGACGGCGGCGCACTGCTGTTCAGTTCGCATGCCCTGGAAGACGTCGCGGCACTGTGCGACCGGCTGGCGGTAATCCACGCCGGGCGCGTCGCCTTCGCCGGCACGCCGGCGCAACTGTGCGCGCACTCCGGGACAACGGTCCTCGAACAGGCGTTTCTCGAGTGCATCGGCGCCACCGCCGCATGAGACGATAGTGGCGCGATGACCCTGCCGCCCCCGAAACCGATGGCTCCCGCGAGCCGCAAGCCCGACCTGCTGATCGTCGACGACGACCCGCTGATCACCGACACGCTCGATTATTCGCTCGGCGGCGAATACGAAGTACTCGTCGCCGCTTCGCGTCCGCAGGTGCACGCCCTGCTGCGCCAGATCGAGCGCATGCCCGGCCTCGCACTGGTAGACCTCGGCCTGCCGCCGTCGCCACACCGGCCCGACGAAGGCTTCCGGCTGATCACCGAGCTGCTGGCCGCCTCACCATCGATGAAGATCATCGTGCTGTCCGGGCAGAACGACGAGGCCAATGCACGGCATGCGCGGGCGATCGGCGCGATGGAGTTCGTGTCCAAGCCCTGCCCCCCCGACCGGCTGCGTGCCCTGCTTGCACAGGTCAGCCGGGTAGCCGCACCAGAGCCCGCAGGAGACGCCGACAGCGAGATCGTCGGGTCCAGCCCGGCGATCGAACGCCTGCGCCAGCAGATCGAGCAGTACGCAGCCGCACCGTTCCCGGTCCTGATCGAAGGCGAGTCCGGCAGCGGCAAGGAGCGGGTCGCGCATGCGTTGCATGCGCGCAGCGGCCATTGCGCGCGGCCGCTGATCGCGCTCAACTGCGCGGCGATCGCGCCGACGCTGGTCGAGCCCACCCTGTTCGGCCACGTGCGCGGGGCCTTCACCGGCGCTACCGGTCCCCGTGCCGGCTATTTCGAGGAAGCGGCAGACTCGACGCTGTTTCTCGACGAAATCGGCGAACTGCCGCTCGAACTGCAGGCGAAGCTCCTGCGGGTGCTCGAGAACGGCGAATTCCAGCGCGTCGGCGAAACCACCAGCCGGCATTCCAATGCGCGGGTGATCGCAGCAACCAACCGCGACCTGCGCCAGGAAGTGCGCGCCGGGCGTTTTCGGGGCGACCTCTACCATCGACTGTCGGTGTTCACGATCACAGTGCCGCCGCTGCGCGACCTGGAGGACGACCGGATCAGGCTGCTGCAGCATTTCCAGTCGCGCCATGTGGCATCGGCCGGCGTCGCCGGTCGCGCACCGTTCTCTCTCGACGATGACAGCCAGCGCATCTGGCTCGAGTACGGCTTTCCCGGCAACGTGCGCGAGTTGCGCAACATCGCGATCCGCCTGGCAACCAAGTATCCCGGACAGCGTGTGAACCCGGCGCAGTTGCTGGCGGAAATGGACGTCGAAGCCATCGCGGTCGAACCGTCCGGCACGCCAGCGCTGTCGGGCATGCCCGGCACGCCGGGGGAGACCGGCTCGATCGAGGCGGCCAGGCGGCACCTCGCGAGCGCGCGACAGGTCGACCTGGATCGGTTGCTCCACGAATGGGAACAGAGTTACATCCAGGCCGCGCTGTTCATGAGTCACGGCAACCTCGCGCAGGCCGCGCGCCTGCTGGGGCTGCGCCGCACCACGCTGTACAGCCGGATGCAGGCGAGCGAGCGCGGGGCCGACTGATGT
>CAMDXD010000422.1 GCA_945877995.1 Bordetella parapertussis | reverse complement strand
GCACCGAAGGGGCAGCTCGGGCTGGCCACCAGCGGCGCGATCGCGTTCAACTTCCTGGGCATCCTGTGCGGTCCCGCGCTGTTCGCGCTGGCCTACAAGGGCATCGGCAGCTACGCGCACACCTTCGGGCTGCTGGCCTTCGTTGCACTTGCCGGCGTCGCGATGATCCGCAAGGCGCAGGTCAACGAACGGCAAATGCTGGCCGGGTCTGACCCCAGGGTCTGACCCGGATTTCAGGGGTTCAGCGGGGACCAGCGGCCTTCGTGTTCGACGGCACGGCGGTCGTGGGCGAGCTTGAGCAGGTGCGCATGCAGCGAACGCCGCGCGACCGGGTGCAGCGTCGCGGGTGTATCCGCATAAACGCGCGCGACCAGCGCATCCAGCGTCGCGCCGGCGGGCTGCGCCAGCGCCGCCAGGGCATCGACCACCTTGCCCTCGCGGCCGAGCCGGTGCTGTACGAGCGCCCGGATGGCCGCATGCGCATCGACCATCAGATAGCCATGGCCCGGAGCCATCGCCTCGATGTCGAGCGAGAGCAGCGCTTCCAGCGACTCGAGGTAGGCCGACATGTCGCCGTCCGGCGGCGAGATCACGACCGTAGAGCCCTGCATGATATGGTCGCCGGTGAACAGCAGTCGCTCCTCCTCCAGGTACCAGCAGAGGTGGTTCGATGCATGGCCGGGCGTGTGCACCGCGCGCAGCGTGTTGCCGCCGACCTGCACCCGGTCGCCGTGCGAGAACACGCGGTCGGGCACGAAGGTCTGGTCCTGGTTCGACTGCGGCGGCGGCGGCATGCCGATCACCGTCGCGCCGGTGGCGGCCTTGATCGCGGCGACCGCGGGCGAGTGATCGAGATGGGTGTGCGTGCACAGGATCCAGCGCAGGCGCTGGCCGGCGAGCGCGAGCAGCGCCTCGACATGAGCGTCGATCGCCGGGCCCGGATCGATCAGCGCGAGGTCGCCGGATTCCGCATCGCCGACCAGGTAGCTGTTGGTGCCGGGCCCGGTCATCATCCCGGGATTGGGCGCGACCAGCCGCCGCACGCGCCGTGACAGCACGGTCACCACGCCCGGCGTGGTTTCGCTGCAGACCGATTCAGACCCGGACGGATTCACCCACTGCGCTTCGTCGTAGCCGGGCTCGCCAGGCAGGATACGCAGCACCTTGTCGCGGCGGCGGATCACCCAGGGCAACTGGGCGCGGATATCGCCGCGGGCACGCACGCCTTCCAGTGCGTCCTCGGTGGTCGCATAGCCCGCGATCATCTCGAGTGTCTTGATGGTCGGGAAGCGCAGCATCAGTTCGCCGCGCGACTGCATCACCAGCGCGTCGGACGGCGTGATCCACAGTTGGCTCACGCTCTCGATGTCGTCGTGCAGGCTCGCCTGGTTCTCGGGCACCGCGGCCACGAAGAAGCGGGTGTCATAGCGCTTCTTCTCCGACACCGGGGTTATCCAGTGGCTCAGGTAGGCGATGCGGTCGGTGGCGAGTTGCAGCGACTCGCCCGCACAGACCTCGGCGAGCGTGCGCCTGCGGTCGTGCACCGCGTGCCGGTGTTGCGCGAAGCGGGTCTCCTCCAGCGACGGCTTCAGGTCGAGCAGGTGCCCGGCCGGCTCGTAGCCGAGCAGCAACCCCGCTTCCTCGAAGGTCTCGCGGATCGCCGCGACGTAATAGGCCAGGCCGCCGCTGGCGAGCGACAGGCGCGCGCTCGCGGCGGCGTCGTCGAGACCGACGCAGCGGGCGGCGATGTCCGGCGCGCAGTCGGTGGCGTCGACACCGCCGCCGGGAAAAACGAAGGCGCCAGCCATGAAGTCGAGGTGCGGGCTGCGCTGCAGCAGCAGCACCTCCGGTCCACGTGCGCTGTCGCGCAGTACCACCAGCGTCGCCGCCGGGCGCGTTGCCGCGGGTCCGGCGGGCCGGGGGGCCGTCGAACCAGCGCTGGATGCAGGGGCGGGAACGGGCGCCGGTGTGGTCATTGCAGGTCCATCGATATCGATACGTTCGGGGCGGTCGGTGCGCGCAACGGGCGCGGCGGCTTCATTCGCCCTTGATCTTCGCCGCCTTCACGATCTTCGCCCACTTCGGTATCTCGCGTGCGATGTACGCGGCGACCTGCTCGGGCGTGCCGCCGCCGGGCTCCGCGCCGAGCGCGAGAAGGCGCTCGCGCGGGCCGGGCTCGGCCACCAGCCGGCCGAGCTCGGTGTTCAGGCGCTGCACGATGTCCCTCGGCAGCGCGGACGGGCCCATCATCGCGTAGATCGTGATCACTTCGAAGCCCGGCACGGCATCGGCGACCGGCGCGTAGTCAGGCAGCGCTGCGAGCCGGCGCGTACCCGACACGCCGAGCGCGCGCAGCTTGCCGCTGCGCACGAACGGCAGCGCGGCCGACACGCCGGTGAACATCATGTCGACCTGCCCGCCGACCAGGTCGGCCAGCGCCGGGCCGGCGCCCTTGTAGGGAATATGCACGATCTGCGTACCGGTCATGGATGCGAACAGTTCGCTCGCGAGCTGCGCGGTCGAGCCCGACCCGGAGGACGCGAAGTTGATCCTGCCCGGCTGGCCGCGCACCAGCGCGACCAGCGCCTTCACGTCCTGCACCGGTACGCGCGGATTGACCACCAGCATCAGCGGGCTGGAGGCGATCAAGCCGAGCGGCGCCAGGTCCTTCAACGGGTTGTAGCCGAGCGACGGATAGATGCTCGGTGCGATCGACAGCTCGCCGCCGCCAGCGGTGAGCAGCGTGTAGCCGTCGGGTACCGCACGCGCTACCGCTTCGACCGCGATCGTCGCACCGGCGCCCGGCCGGTTCTCGACCAGCACGGACTGCCCGAGCAGTTCGGACAGCCGCTGCGCGGTGAGGCGGCCGACGATGTCCACTGGCCCGCCGGGTGCATAGCCGACCAGCATGCGTATCGGCTTCGCCGGCCATGCCGGCTGCGCGGTCGCCGTGAAGGGGACCGCCGCAACGGCAGCGACCGCCAACGACACTGCCCTGAATGCATTGCGCATCGAACCTCTCCTCATCGCGGCGCCATCGAATGGAACGCAGACAGCTGCTGCAGGCTGGTGCGTACATGCACGACCGCCGCCCCGTCATGGGCCAGGGCCGCGGCAACCTGCCCGTCGACGTCGCTGGATGCGTCGATCGTGAACGCGGCGGCACCGAACGACGCGCCCCACTTGGCGAAGTCGGGGTTGCCCAGCAGGGTGCCCGAGATGCGCCCCGGGTAGCGTTTTTCCTGGTGCAGCCGGATCGTGCCGTAGGACCCGTTGTCGGCGATGAACACCTTCGGCTTCGCGCCGTACTGGACTGCGGTCGCCAGCTCGTTGCCGGTCATCATCACGCAGCCGTCGCCCACCAGCGCGACCACCTGCCGGCCGGGGAAGCGCAGCGACCAGGCCAGCGCGCCGGGCACGCCCATGCCCATCGCACCGGCCATCGTGCCGGACATCCGGCGCTCGGCGCGGAACATGAAGTAGCGCTGCGTCCAGGTGTTGAAGTTGCCAGCGTCGACGACCAGCACGCCATCATCGTGCATGCGCCGCTCGAGTGCTGCGACCACGTGCCCGAACGACACGCCGTCGGGCGGTGTCGACGGATCGAAGCGGCGGATCTTGCGCAGGTAGGCCTGCAGCGATTCGACCCAGGCCTCGCGCGGATCGGGCTGCGCCGGCAGGTACCGGGCCAGCGCCTCGAGGAAGACGACCGGGTCGGCAATGCAGCGCAGTTGCGGCTGGTAGACGCGCGCGGCCACCTCGGCGTCCGGATAGACGTGGACCATCGGCTGCTCAGG
>CAMDXD010000421.1 GCA_945877995.1 Bordetella parapertussis | reverse complement strand
TCGCGCGCAGCGCCGAAGGCTTGAAGCAGCGACCGACCCTCCGTCGCGCACCCGGCCAGCGCCAACAGCGCGGCGGCAAGCCCCGGCATTCGCCACATGGTGGTCTCGGCAGAACGGTAGGGGTTCAGGCGAGGCGCTCCGGACCCTTGAAAAAAAAGGAGGCCCGAGGGCCCCCACGAACGCGACGTCGGCCGTGGCCGACGCCTTCCTGATAACTCAGGCTATCGGGTACCCGTCGTACCGCTGGTGCCATCACTCGAAACCGAAATTGCGACGCCTGCGAGGATGAACGCGGCTACCGCCATATTGGCGCCCGTCAGGCCGCCGGCACCAATACCGGCTCCGGCCACATTCTGGCTGAGCACGAGTGCCCCTTTCGCATCCACTGCCACCGACGCCCCCTTGGCGACATTGGTGGTCAGGGTCTGCGCCGCCTCTTTCGTGATCCGGCCGGCTTTGAGTGCGGCGTCAACAGCCGTCTGGGCCGCTTTGCCCGTCACCTGAGACGTGGATTGCGCAAACGCGGCGGGCACGCCAACCGGATTGAAGACACCGGTCATGACGACCAGCGCGAGCACGGCGAACAGCGTGGACTTGATCTTCACGGGAACTCCTTGTAAAGGATGGTCACCAATCGCGACCGGTGGGGGGTTTTGCAACATGGAATAACGTACCGCCGACCGGATGACAAGTCAAGCACAGAGGCCGTCCTGCCCCCCCTGGCAATCCCCGCGAAAAACCGTTTCCGCCCAGCCCCGCACAGACTTCGGCACGCCGTATCATTCCCCTTGGTCGCGCAGACGATCGACTGCTGGAGGAGCCCGATGGCCAGACCCACTCTCTTGCGCCCGCTCGCGGCGCTCGTCACCGCGCTGGTGACCACTCCTCTGGCGGCGCCAGTCTTCGCGCAGTCCTACCCGTCCAGGCCGATCCGGGTCATTGTGCCATCGCTGCCCGGGGGCGGCTTCGACGTCACCGCGCGCGTGCTCGCCGAGAAGATGGGCCCGCTGCTGGGCGTGCAGATGGTGGTGGAGAATCGCGCGATCGCCGGGACGATCGGCGGCACCGAGGTGGTCGCGAAGGCGCCAGCCGATGGCCATACGGTGCTGCTCGGCGGGCTGTCGAACATCGCGCTCAATCCGGGACTGTACCCGGCCCTCAGCTACGACCCGCATGACTTCCGTCCGGTCGGGCTGGCCGTGTCGTACTCGTACACGCTGATCGGCCGCCGGGACCTTCCGGCGAACACGCTGAAAGAGGTGATCGAGTACGGCCGCGCGCATCCGGGCAAGCTCACCTTCGGCGGCGCGCCCGGAACTGGACAGCATGTCGCCACCGTCGCACTCTTCGCACAGACGAAGGTTGATGCGCTCAGCATCTTCTACAAGGGTGCGACCGCGGTGCACCAGGACCTGCTGGGCGGGCGCCTCGACCTGTACTTCGACAACACCCAGACGGCGCGCGCCCATATCGAAAAAGGCGCGGTCAAGGTCTTCGCCACCTCCAGCCCGGTGCGCCTGTCCTTCCTGCCGAACGTGCCGACCGTCGCCGAGACGGGCGTCGGCAAGCTGGAGATGGAGACCTGGTTCGGCCCGTTCGTGCGCCGCGATACGCCGCAACCCATCGTGGCGCGGCTGCGTGCCGCGTTCGAGAAGACGATGGCGATGCCCGACGTGGTCAGCCGGTTCGAGAACGGCAGCGGCCGGGTGCTCGACATGACGCTTCCCGACACCGAGGCCTACGTGAATGGCGAGATCGCGCGCTGGACGAAGGTGATCCGCGACGCCGGCATCAAGTTGCCCTGACGCTCACGCCGGCGTGCCGAGCCAGCTCCGCGCGGCGCTCATCAGTCGCGCGAGCGACTCGCTTCCGTCCATCGGCGTCTGCCGGTCGCTGGGCAGGCCCGCCACGTGCTGGCGGTAGGCGAGGTACTGGAACGGTGGGGCATACAGGTCGAGGATGGCCGGATCGAGTTCGACCGGCTTCTCCGGCATGAATCGGTCGCCCTCGTAGATCGCATCGCGCTGCACGATCCGCCAGTGCCCGTCGCAGCGCTCGACGCGGTCGAGGAACCGCAGGAAGGACAGCGAGGTGAAGCGGGTGCCGTGCAGTTCGCCCGCCTGCGACAGTGCGGCGGGCGTCTCGGCGAGCGCGCGCTCGCCGTTGACCTCGACCAGGGACAGGCCGAAGAAATGCTTGGTGGTGCCACGGCCCGGCACGAATCGCTTCGCGCACGCCGCGATGAAGTCCTCGTGCGTGCCTTCGAACCACATCACCTTGATCCTGCCCCCGGGGTGGAAGGTGCGGGCAAGATCCTCCCAGCGTCCCTGGTCGCGGGCACGCCCCCAGTGCTGGGCGAGGTCGGCAATCTCCTGCCGCGCAAGCAGGGTACTGATGGCAGCGGACGACGGTTCGGACGACATGGGCGCGGCTCCTCGGTGGCGATGCGCGATTCTAGCTGCCGTGCCCTGCGGACCCCGCGCGGTGCGCGACTGGCGCTAGCCCGCAGCCACCGCCGCCTGGTTCAACGGACGCGGTCGGCGCACCACGCAGGTATTGTCCGCGGGGTTGAAGTAGTGCCGCAACTCGGCGTAACGCCCGCCGACGACAGTCAGCGAGTGCCTGCCCTGCTCCAGCGCCACGAAACTGTGGATCTCCGCGGGCTGGATCCGCACGCAACTGTGGTGCGCATCGAGCTTGCCGGCGATGTGGGGGCGGGATCGCGTGCCAGCATGCAATAGTGAAATCCCCGGTGATGGATGTCCGCGAGTTGCGCGGATGGGGCCTGCTGCCTGGCCTGTTAATCGCCACGCGCCCCGTACTCCACGCCGACCTGCACCACGCCTTCGCCCACTCGTTGCGGTCGAGACTATTGATCGACTTCTCGACTCGCGCATGGGCCAGGCTGGTGAACCAGTGCTCGTTCAGACATTCATCGCGCAATCGCCCGTTGTTCGACGACGGTACAACGAAAGCGCAATTTCTCAAGGCAAACCATGCATGGCCTCTCGTCCGCCTGTACGGCACATGTACCCGGGCAAGGCTTGCGTTTCAGCCCACCGGGACGCACCAGCCCGTGAGCCCCGCGATACGCGCCGCTCAGGGCCGTCCGTGGTACCGGCGGGTGGTCTCCCACGCCATCTCCTGCAGGTGACGGGCAACGCCGGCCGGCAAGCCGGCGGTGTACTTGCTGCCCACCGGATTCACGTCCCACACCGAGGCGAGAAGCGTCGCGGCGGCGAGGTAGGTACCCGCCAGGCTGGGGTGACGCTTGTCCGGCACGTACAGATCGACGTCCGGACGCCGCGCGATAGAAGCCGCGAAGGCGAGCCCCGCGGGGATCACATGTGCATCGTTCTGCCGCCCCGCCTGGGTGTAGGCGTCGGCGAGCCCCTGCGTCATCTCCGGCTTGTCGGCGTAGGCCCAGGTCATCAGGAACATCGGCTCGACGCCGTTCGCCCGGGCCGTGGCGCTGTGCCGCGCCGCGTACTCGAAGAAGACCTTCGACAGTACCGGGTGCACCGGACACTGGCTGCAGTCCATCAGCAGCACCGAATCGTACTGCCGCCCCGGCGGATTGAAGCGGACCTCGTTGTCGCCGACGAACGAGTAGCGCCCCAGTCCGCCGCCAGGACGCAGGTAGGAGGCAAGGTCGTGCCAGTCAATGCCCGACCCGCTGATGGTCAGCAGGGTAGACCGGTGCGCCGCCGCAGCTGCCCCGGCCGTTCCGCGGGCAATCCGACCCACATGGCCGTGCAAGCCGTTGTTGTAGTACATGAAGCTGTTGCCGACGTAGAGGAC
>CAMDXD010000420.1 GCA_945877995.1 Bordetella parapertussis | reverse complement strand
TAGCCGATCAGCTCGGCGATCGTGTTGACCGGCAGGTTTGCATTGACCGCGATGCCGAAGGCCGTGCTCGACAGCATGCCCACCGGCGCGAAGTCTTTCGCGAGCGGAAACCGGCCGTACAGCGTGGTGCCCAGCAGCTGGGTCGATGTGATGAACCACAGCGTGTAGCCGTCCGGCGCGGAGCGGGCGACGATCTCCGCGCCGATCAGCCCGGTGGCGCCGGGGCGCGAGTCGATCACCACCTGCTGGCGAAAGGCCTCGCCGAGTTGCCCGGCGAGCTGGCGCGCGATCATTTCCGGGCCAGTGCCGATGGGCGCTGCGATCACCATCCGGATCGGCCTGGCAGGCCACGCAGGCTGCGACGCCGCTGGCGCCGAGGCCAGTGCCATGGCGAATGCCGCCGCACAGACGTACGGTCGTCCACCCCAAGGCTCTCCGCGAAACTCGTCGGCTCTCATCGATTCCCCCCTGTCGTCGTCGCGCGATCGGCGAGCGCGCGAACTGCGTGATGGCGCGGACTCGACCGGCGCCGCAGGCTATTCCACGGTCACCCCGTGCTGTCGGATCAACCGGCCCCAGCGATCGATCTCGGACTTCAGAAAGGCCTCCTGCTGGGCGGCTGGCACGGACATCACCCGCCCGCCGGCCTGCGCGACGCGCGCGCCGAAGTCGGCATCAGCCACCACGTCGAGCAGCAGCGCGCGCAGGCGGTCCACTACCGCCGGCGTCGCCGCCGAGGGCGCGAACAGCGCCATCCAGGACTCGCCGTCGAAAGCCGCCACCCCGCTCTCGGTGACGGTGGGCACCTGCGGCAGCGAAGGCGCGCGGCGTGCAGGCGACACCGCCAGCGCCTTCAGTCGTCCGGACTCGATGTGCTTGAGCGACGCGGACAGGTTGTCGAACATCAGGTCGATGCGCCCGGTCATCATGTCCGGATGCGCCATCGAGGCGCCCTTGTAGGGCACGTGGATCAGGTCGAGCCCCATGGCCCGGAACAGGATCGTCGCCCACACATGCTGCAGGCTGCCCGATCCGGCCGATGCATAGGTGAGCCGGCCCGGACGCTCCTTCGCGTAGCGCGCCAACTCCGACAGCGTGTTCGCCGGAAGGTCGGGGCGCGCCACCAGCACGAAGGGATAGGCGGCCACGAACCCGGTCACCACGAAGTCGCGCCCCGAGTCGTAGGCGAGGTTGCGATAGAGGAATGGGTTCATCACCATCGAGCTGCCGCTGCCGAAGAGCAGCGTGTGCCCGTCAGGCGGCGCCTTCGCCACGAAGCCAGTGCCGGTGGCCGACCCCGCTCCGGGCCGGTTCTCGACGTAGGCCGCCACGCGCAGCGTCTCCGAGAGCGTGCGTGCGACGTTGCGCGCGGTGAGGTCCGTCCCTCCGCCCGGACCCGAGGCCACCACCAGCCGCAGCGGCCGCGACGGAAACTCCTGGGCGAATGCCGACGTGGCCAGTGCAGCCAGCAGCGCGACCACGCCGATCGAGCGCAGGCGCGGACTGCGCCCGGTGCGTCCTTGCTTCGACATTCCTCCTCCTGGTGCCGGCCCTGCCGGCGCGCGCACTGCGGCGCTTGCCTGCCGCTATAGTGGCACCTGGATGCGGGCTGAGTCCAGCCCAGGGACACGCGGCCCCGAATCGCGCATCGCCACCGAGGAGTCGCGCCCATGTCGTCCGAATCGTTGTCCGCTGCCATCAGTACCCTGCTCGCGCGGCAGGAGATTGCCGACCTCGCCCAGCACTGGGGGCGAGCCCGCGACCAGGGACGCTGGGAGGATCTTGCCCGCACCTTCCACCCCGGGGCGGGATCAAGGTGATGTGGTTCGAAGGCACGCACGAGGACTTCATCGCGGTGTGCGCGAAGCGATTCGTTCCGGGGCGTGGCACCACCAAGCATTTCTTCGGCGTGTCGATGGTCGAGGTCAACGGCGATCGCGCGAGAGGGGGACTGGCCATCATTGGCCGCACCGGGTTCAAGCGACGGCCGCGCGCAGGCTCCCGGTTGCAGCTTGCATGAAAGCGCAGATTGCATCGATACTTTCCGTAACCGGCTTTCAGAGTTGCCGCGTTTCCTGGGAGGCCAGCATGCGGAAGTTCATTCTTGGCGTTGCTTTCACGCTGTTCGCGGTGACGCAGGCCAATTCGCAAGGCACCGAATGGCGCTCACTCGACGAGGTCAAGGCGGAAGTGATGCGCCGGGCGGGCAAGATCAACCCCTTCGACCACATCAGACCGGACGATGCCGCTTCAATCCTGAAGTCGATCAACAGTCTCGACCGCGACGAGTGGGCGAAGGCTTGGTGCAAGGTCGGCATGGAGTACGAGGCGCGTGGCGATCAACGCGCCAGGCAGGGAGCGCCATCCGCGGAACTCGCGGACATCTATCACCGGGGATTTCACTATTGCATGCTGGCACGCTATCCCGCCCCGACATCGCCGGGCAAGCTCGATGCGTACCACAGTTCCGTGCGGATCTTCCGCAAGGCCGCGCCGCATTTCGACCCGCCGGCGATGGTCGTGGAGACGCCCTTCGGCGACACGAAACTGGTGGGCTATCTGCGGGTGCCGAAGAACGTGGCACAGCCGCCGGTCGTGATCAACTGGGGCGGGGTCGATACCTGGAAAGAAGACCGCATGGGGGCTGCCGACCGCATGCTCGCGGCCGGGATGGCGGTGTTGAGCGTCGACATGCCCGGCACCGGCGAAAACCCGACGCGCTACGGTGATCCCGATGCCTACAAGACCTTCTCGGCCTGGCTCGATTTTCTGGCCAAGCGCAAGGACGTGGACGGCTCCCGCGTCGGCCTTTGGGGATTGAGCTTCGGCGGCTATTGGGCGGCGCGCATGGCCTATGAAGAACCGCAGCGCGTGCGTGCAGCCGTGTTTCACGGGGGCAATGCCCACATCGGGTTTCAGCGCGAATGGCTCATTCCGGCATTCACGACGGGCGGTGCGACTTATCTGTTCGGCGCGGGAAGCCTGCTGGAGGCGCGCAGCCGCGCCATGGGCACGAAGTCGATGGAGGAGTTTCTGGACGCGGCCCCGAAACTGTCCCTGGTTTCCCTGGGGCTGATCGACAAGCCCTCCGCACCGATACTCGGCGTCAACGGCAAGCTCGACGATCAGGCGCCCGCGGCGGATATCCTGCTGCTCATGGAGCACGGTTCACCGAAGACCGCCCGCATTTTCCCGAAGGGCAGGCACATGGGCCGCGAGCCGGGCATGGATGAATCCCGGATCCCCAACATGATCGTCGGCTGGCTGAGGGAACGGCTGGGCAGATAAGCACCGGCTTGCCGGGGTCAGCGGCAGGCGCCGGGAGCGGACTCTGGTGGCATCGAAAACCGCGTTGGCCAGCGCTGCGCCCGTGGGGCCCTGCGAAGCTTCGCCGGTGCCGAGGAACGGCTGGCCAGGCCCGCAAATGTGCTGTATTGCGATTGGAGGAGGCAGCGCCCAATGACGAAAGACAGCATCTTTGCACCGAAGCATTGCGCAGCCATGCCGCACAGACCAGGGTCACGGCCGGCGAACCTGAAGCGTGCATCCCGCGCCGCGCCGCTTGCCGCCCTGGTGTTCGCCTGCTGCCTGGCGCCCGGGCCCGCTGCGTTCGCCCAGGAGTGGCCGGCTCGGCCACTGCGCGTGATCATTCCCTACCCGCCCGGGGACACCGGCGACGTGATCGTGCGGCTGATCTCCAGCCAACTCGCGCAACGCCTCGGGCAGCCGCTGGTCGCCGACAACCGCGCAGGGGCCAGTGGCCAGGTCGGGCTGGAACTGGCCGCGCGCGCGCTGCCCGACGGCTACACGATCAGCGTCGGCCAG
>CAMDXD010000419.1 GCA_945877995.1 Bordetella parapertussis | reverse complement strand
TTACCTGGCAAGTGGGACGGTCTGGAAATCCGCCGGCGACGTGATCTCGAGCAGTTCGAGGTCGTCCGAGCAGTCGAGTTCGTTGTGCACGATGCCGGGCGGCTGCATGCAGCAGTCACCCGGGCCGAACGTGTGCTCACCGTGACCTTCGTAGGTGAAGCGGATCCAGCCCCTGAGCACATAGATCATCTGGAAGTCGAGCCGATGGGTGTGCATGCCGGTGGTGTGCAGGGAACTGTGATCCGAACCCTGCTTCACGCGCAGCACATGGGCACGGAACCGTCCGTTCGTCGCCTCCCGCAGGCCCAGGTCGCGGTACTCCAGGAAAGGCCGCAGGCCGGGTTCGTACCTCGCGTCCCGCTCGAGGCTGGTACAGAACTTCATGTCGGTACTATCCACGCCTGGGCTCCTGTGGAGGCTGGTTCAGGGGGCAAGGGGGCTAGGTAACCAGGGGGCCAGGCTCGGAGCGTGCCTTGCATGCACGCTCTCGCGCGCGGTTCGCATCATTATAGACACGGCACGAGGGAGAATCGGAATGGCGGAGACGACTGGAAACGGGACGGGCATCGAGCGCTGGCGGGGTCGGGTGGCGCTGGTCACCGGCGCCTCGGGCGGTATCGGAGAGGCCATTGCAAGGCGCCTGGCCGGTGCCGGCATGAAGGTCGCGCTCGTCGCCAGGCGCGCGGAGAGAGTTCGCGCGCTTGCCGACGAACTGACGGCGGCAGGCGCGCATGCGATGGCCTGCCCTGGTGACCTGCGGTCGCCGGAACAGGTCCTGGCGATCTTTTCGCAGGTCGAGCGCCAATGGGGGCCGCTCGACCTGCTGGTGAACAATGCAGGCACGGGGATGATGGGCCCGCTGGCGGAGGGCAAGTGGGAGGATTGGGTCGAGACGATGAACGTGAACGTCGCTGCGCCTGCGCTGTGCGCGCGTGAGGCGCTGCGCACCATGGTTGCCCGGCCTGACACGCAGATCATCAACATCTGCTCGATCTATGGGCACCGGGGCCAGGTACCGGGCTTCGCCTTCTACCAGGCGTCGAAGTTCGCGCTCAGGGCGCTGACCGATACGCTCCGCGCGGAACTGTTCGCGAGCGGGGCCCGCGTCCGGGTGTCGATGATTTCCCCCGGCATGGTCGCGACCGAATTCCGGGGGCGCGCCAGTGGTGGTGCCTTCACCTATGAGTCGTACTTCGAGAAGCTGCAGCCGCTGCTGCCGGCCGATATCGCCGATGCGGTCGGCTACATTCTGTCGACTCCGGGCCATGTTCAGGTGCAGGACATCCTGCTGTCGCCCCTTGGCCAGGGGTTGTGACTCAACGCGGCCGCGATGCGCTACTCGAACACCCCCGTCTGGAACACCAGCCCCGCATGCTCCCGCATCGCATGGAACCGGATGCCCTCCCAACGTTCCTTCGCGACATCCAGCTCCGACGCATGCGCGGCCAGGAACACCGGCGCATCCACTACGTCCACCGCCACCCGATGTGAATTCGTGCGCAGGAACCGCTTCAACTCATCCGCATCGTTCGACGTGACCCAGCGTGCGATCCGGTAGCGGCTCTGGGTCAGCCGCGGCTTCACGCCATATTCATGCTCGAGCCGGTGCGCGACCACCTCGAACTGCAGTTGCCCCACGGCGCCCAGCAATATCGGACCGCCGGTCTCGGGACGGAACACCTGGATCGCGCCTTCCTCGCCGAGCTGCAGCAGGCCCTTGCGCAACTGTTTCGCGCGGATCGGATCGGCCACCTCGACTTCCTGGAACAGTTCCGGCGCGAAGAACGGCAGGCCGGTGAACTGCAGCATCTCGCCTTCGGTCATGGTGTCGCCGAGTTGCAGCAGGCCGTGGTTGGGCAGGCCGATGATGTCGCCCGGCCAGGCCTCTTCCAGCAGGTCGCGCCGCTGCGACAGGAAGGACATCGCATTGCTGGTACGGATCTCTTTCCCGCTGCGGCAGATCTTGAGCTTCATGCCGCGCTCGAAACGGCCCGAGCAGACGCGGATGAACGCGATGCGGTCGCGATAGGCCGGGTCCATGTTCGCCTGCACCTTGAACACTACGCCGGAGAACGCGGGCTCGGACGGTTCCACCGTACGCTGGATCGCCGGGCGCGAGCCGGGCGGTGGCGCCAGCTCGACCAGTGCATCGAGCACTTCGCGCACGCCGAAGTTGTTGATCGCCGAGCCGAACAGGGCCGGTGTCTGGCGTGCATCGAGGAAGGCTTCGCGGTCGAACTCGGGTGCCGCACCCTGCAGCAGCTCGATCTCCTGGCGGGCCTGCGCGAAGGCGTCGCCGAAGCGGCTCGCGCATTCCGGGTTGTCGATGCCGTTGATCACCTCGTCGTCGTCGCGCGCACGGTCCTCGCCGGCGCGGAACACGCGCATCGAATCGTGGCGGATGTCGTACACGCCGCCGAAGCGCTTGCCCATGCCGACTGGCCAGGTGAACGGGATCACCGGCATGCCCAGCGCGCGTTCGATCTCGTCGATCAGGTCGAGCGGGTCTTTCACCTCGCGGTCCATCTTGTTCACGAAGGTGACGATCGGCGTGTTGCGCGCGCGGCAGACTTCGAGCAGCCGCAGGGTCTGTGCTTCGACGCCGTTGGCCGCATCGATCACCATCAGCGCGGCGTCGACCGCGGTCAGTACGCGGTAGGTGTCTTCCGAGAAGTCCTGGTGGCCCGGCGTGTCGAGCAGGTTGATCACGCAGTCCCGGTATTCCATCTGCATCACCGAGCTGGCGACCGAGATCCCGCGCTGCTTCTCGATCTCCATCCAGTCCGACGTGGCATGCCGGCTTGCCTTGCGCGCCTTCACGCTGCCGGCGATGTGGATCGCGCCTGCGAACAGCAGGAGCTTCTCGGTGAGCGTGGTCTTGCCCGCGTCCGGGTGGGAGATGATGGCGAAGGTGCGGCGGCGGGCGACTTCCCGGTTGCTGCTCATCGGATGCGTGCTCGTTGTGTGTCCGGGCAGCCACCGGCGGCCGGAAAGGCGCGGATTGTAGCCCGTCCGACGTGCGGCAAGACCGGGGCTGCGGATATCCACCCCGGCAGGCGCTAATGAGCGCAAGCTGTAGCCCTCTCGAAAATGGACCGCGCCCAGATGAATGATGCCGAACATACGCTCTACCGCACCCGCCTGACCGCCGACCTGAGCCGCCAGCTCGATTCCATCGCCGGCCTGCTCGGAGCGGCCGGCAAGGTCGCGGCCGATGTCTCGCCCGACATGCGCCAGGCGCGGATGGACGCGATGGCACAGCAGGTCAATACCCGCGACCAGCTCGAAAAGTTCAACCTGCGCCGGCGCAAGGTCGAGGCGGCGCTCGCACGCATCGATGCCGGCTCCTATGGCCTGTGCTGCGAATGTCGTGCGACCATGGAAGTCGAGCGGCTGGATTCCGATCCGGCCGAGGTTTTCTGTCAGGAATGCGCCGACGAACGCGAGGCGCCCTGATCCTGTCCCGAAGTCTTGCGCTGACCCAGCCCTGAGGAACCGGATGAGCACCCCGTCGAACGCGACCGCCACGCCCACCCCGACCCATGTCGTGCTGGGCACCGCCACCCCCGGCGGGGGTTTCCCCGCCTACGGCGCGGCGTTCATCGACACCATCCACGCGTTTGACCCGTCGCTGTCCATCGAGGCGCGCAACACCAAGGGCAGCACCGAGAATGTGCCGTTGCTCGAGCGCGGTGAACTCGACATCGGGCTGGTGCAGGGCGAGGTCGCCTACGAGGTGCTCACCGGCGTCGGCCGGCCGCCGGCCGACCTGCGCATCGTCGCTGCGATGTACTCGACGCCCGGCATGTTCGTGGTGCGCGCCGACAG
>CAMDXD010000418.1 GCA_945877995.1 Bordetella parapertussis | reverse complement strand
TGCCGCCAGCGTTCAATCTGAGCCAGGATCAAACTCTTCAGTTTAAATCCTATGCAAATAGTTTTCGCTCGCAGAAATTTCCGAAGCCAAACACCCAGTCCGAACAGACTTTCACCTGTCCTCGCCAAATGCTCGTCTTCATGTTTCGTGCAAGTACTCGATCTCTTCAAGCTTCCAGTCACCCTTCGATCTTTCAACCGAAACGCAACCTTCCACCCGCCTGTATCAAGCACCCACACCTATCGGCTGTAGTTTGTTAAAGAGCAGTTGCGCCTTTCGGCGCATCCGGCAGCACAGTATTCGGTGCCACCAGCTTCGTTGAACATTCCCTCTTTCATCAGGCCGATTCGCTGTTGCTTCGGTGCGAATCCGCAGAGGGGTGGTCAACGGGGAGGCGAATATTAGCGCCGGGGGCCGGCGGATGCAACCCCCTTCAGTACGTTATTTCATTCTTTTTTCAGTGCTGCGCTTTTACATCGAGCAATCAATGGCCTGCAGTTCGACCAGCCACGCAGGCAGCGCGCCCGAAGGCGCCGTACGCGCTTCGCCGCCGCTCAACCGGCCTGGTTCTGGTACCAGTCCACGATGCGTTCTCCGGTCCAGAAGACCACGCCCGGCTGCTGGGCAAGGCGCGCGAACACGCGCTCGAAATAGCCGATACGATGAGGCACGCCGGAGATGTACGGGTGCACCGCGATGGCCATCACCTTCGGCCGCTCGGCGGACTCCGCGTACACGCAGTCGAAGTAGTCCATGCAGCGCTGTTCGAACTCCGAGGCCGCGTGGCGCGACACCATCATCATCGAGATGTCGTTGAGTTCGACGGTATAGGGCATCGTCACCAGCGGACCGTGGCGCGTCTGGATGGTGCAGGGTTCATCATCGATGACCCAGTCTGCCGTGTAGCGGATACCTGCTTCAGCAAGGAAATCGGGTGTCTGCAGCGTCTCGGTGAGACCCGGTGCGAGCCAGCCGACGGGAGCCTTGCCAGTGAACGCCTTGATCGACTCGACGGTGCGCGCGATCGTGGCCCGCTCGTCCACTTCCTGATGTGTCGGACGCTGGTCGTAGCCATGACCCATGAACTCCCAGCCGGACTCCAGCGCCGCCCTGGCAACCTGCGGATACTCGGTGCACACCGCGCCGTTGATGGCGAGCGTGGCCGGTACCTTCAGGCGATCGAGCACCTGCTTGATGCGCCAGAACCCCACGCGCATGCCGTACTCATGCCAGCCCCAGTGCGGCACGTCGGGTACGGTGGTGACGTGGGTCGGCGGCGGCAGCACCTGGCGAGGCATTGCCCGTTCGATGCGCCACACCTCGACGTTGACGATGGGCCAGACGATGAGCCGGGCGTTGTCGAGTTTGAGCGGCCTGCGGCCGACGATCGGATCGTAGGGAATGCGTTGCGACGGAAGCATCGAATGGGGTCCTCCAGACCGTTCTTGGGGTGGCTCGTCCCGATCGGAACCGGGCTGCATCCGCGACATCTGCCGAGGACGCGGGCAAACGTTAATCGATCTTCGCGCCGGAGGCCTTCACCACCACGCCGAGCTTGGCGATCTCGGAACGGATGAACTTCGGGAACTGTTCGGGCGGCAGCGTCACCGCTTCTGCACCCTGCTGCGCGAGCACTTCGCGCATCTCGGGCAGCGCCATGATCTTCACGAGTTCGGTGTAGAGACGGGCGACGACGGGCTTCGGCATACCCGCCGGACCCATGATGCCGCTGTAGAGCATCAGATCGAAATTCGGCACTCCGGACTCGCCCATGGTCGGCACGTCGGGCACCGATCCGTTGCGCTTGAGAGTGCTCACGGCAAGGCCACGCAGCTTGCCGGCTTTCACCTGCGGCAGTGCTGCTGGCATCGTCGAGAATACGAGCCCGACCTGGTCGGCCAGCAGTGCAGCGACCGCAGGGCCGCTACCGTTGAACGGGATGTGCGTCATCTCGAGCTTTGCCGACATGCGGTAGCTCTCACTCGCCAGATGCAGGATCGTGCCATTGCCCGAAGACCCGTAGTTGAACTTGCCACCTCGCGCGCGGATCAACGCGGTGAGTTCGGCCACCGTCTTCACCGGCAGGCTCTGATTGACCACCAGCATCAGGGGGGTCTGCGCGACCAGCGTGATACCGGTAAAGTCCTTCACCGAGTCGTAGGGCAGGCGTGAGTAAAGCGTCGCGTTGATCGCGTGGGTCGTCATGTCCTGGATGATGATCGTATAGCCATCCGGATTGGCCTTGGTCACGATGCCCGACCCGATCAGCGTGCCGGCACCCGGCCGGTTGTCGACGACCACCTGCTGCCCGAGCGAGCCACTAAGGCGCTGCGCGATCAGGCGTCCGAGTACATCTGAAATGCCGCCTGGCGCGAACGGCACGATCATGCGCACGGACCGCGACGGATAACTGCCCTGGGCAAGAGCGGCAGGTATCGGGGAAAGCACTGCCACAGCGGCAGCAATGGAAGCGAAGAGGACGGCAGGCAGGCGCATCGTTGGAAACCCTGGTTCTGGTTGAGGAAAGGCAAACGGGGAATGCGCGATCGGGCCGAGCGCAGCACTCAGCGGAATTCGGGACAATAGCAGGGAGCGTTCCACTCTCATACAGCAGACCCGCAAAGCAAAAAGGCCAACCGTTAAGGTTGGCCAGTGCGCTTGATGCTTTGGTTGCGGGGGCAGGATTTGAACCTACGACCTTCGGGTTATGAGCCCGACGAGCTGCCAGACTGCTCCACCCCGCGCCAGAGAACGGATAATACCCCCAAGGACTGCGCAAATCAACCTGATTCTGAAGTTGTTCTGGAAATGCCCTCGGCCGGCTCGGCAGCCACGACTGCATCGCCGTGCCTCTCACCTTTCGGCACCTGATCCTGATCTTCACCGGCCTGCGGGCCTGAAGGGCCTTCAGGGGCGTACGACACTTCCGCCGCTGGCGCGTCCAGCAGCACCGGCTCTGCCACTTCGGCAGCCATTGGCGGTTCGTCGAGCGGCAACTGCGGCGCGGCCTCGACCAGCGAGCCGAGGTCTTCCAGGGGCGGCAGGTCGCCGAGCGAGGTGAGGTTGAGGTCATCCAGGAACTGGCTCGTGGTCGCGTACAGCGCGGGCCGCCCCGGGACTTCCTTGTAGCCGACGGCCTCGACCCAGCCGCGCTGCTCCAGCGTCTTGACCAGCGCTCCGGAGACCGTCACGCCCCGTACCGCTTCGATGTCTCCGCGCGTCACCGGTTGCCGGTAGGCGATGATCGCGAGCGTCTCCATCACCGCGCGGGAGTAGCGCGGAGGCTTGTCCGGACGCAGCCGGTCGAGGTACTGCTGCAGGTCGGGGCGCGCCCGGAACCGCCAGCCGCTGGCGACATGGGTCAGTTCGATGCCACGCCCTCCCCAGTCGGAGCGCAGCGTTTCAAGTACCCGGCGCAGCGCATCGGCTCCGAGTTCGTCATTGAACAAGCGCCGCAGTTCCAGCACCGACAGCGGATCGTCGGCCACCAGCAGCGCCGTCTCGAGCACCCGCTTGACCAGTTCGAGATCAAACCCCGAATCCACGCCCTCGCGCATCACCGGTGCGTCCGACAGCGGTGTGTCCGACGCCGGCGTACCGGACGGCGCCGCGGCATCGGTGGCCGTAAATGCCGCCGCCGCAGCCTCCCCATCGAGGGCGGCAACCTCGGCGGCCAAAGACCCCGCCTCGTTCGCGGCCACGGACGTCGTGTCGTGCGCAGCGGTCCCTGCCCCACTCTCGGTCGGGCTCTGTTCGGTGTCGTTCATCTGGATAGGTTCAGGTTTCCGGGGAGCCGATCGCGGCGACGGTTTCTTCGTCCTCCGGATCGGTTCCCGCGA
>CAMDXD010000417.1 GCA_945877995.1 Bordetella parapertussis | reverse complement strand
AGGTGTCGCTCGCGCCGGGTGCCCGGGCCTGGGGACAGGTCCCGGTCGGGGTACGCTGCGTGCGCCCGCAGGGATGGCAGATCTACGTGCAGGCGACGGTGCGGGTATCGGCACCGGTGGTCGTTGCGGCGCGCCCGCTGCTTGCGGGCAGCGTGGTCGACGCAGCCGACCTGACCACGCGCATCGAAGAGTTGACCGCGCTGCCAGCGTCGGTCCTCCAGGATCCGAACCTGGCGGCCGGCCGCGTCGCGGCGTCCACCGTTGCGGCCGGCAGCGTGCTGCGCGCCGAGAACCTCAAGCAGGTCCTGGCGGTGGTGAATGGGCAGACCATACGCGTGATTTACGAATCGGCCACACTCAGCGTATCTTATGACGGTCGAGCGCTGGGCAATGCGGCGGTCGGCCAAGGCGTCGAGGTGCGCGTCGGATCGGGCAAGACCGTGCGCGGCATCGTCCGGTCGAATGGCGTGGTCGTCATCCAGTGACATGCCGGGGCACGCAGCGTGCTTGGCCGACAGTCGGCGCCAATCGGGCGTGGCTACCGCAGCTTCACACGATACGAGACATTTTGTTGCCGTATATTCCTAAAGATTCTGTCTCAGCGGCCGAAAACGGAACCATGAAGATGAAAATCGACAGCGGCATCCCCTCCTCCACCCCGGTCACCCGCGTCGCCGAGACAACGGGCCGCCAGGGCTCCGTCGCTCGCGCCATGCCCTCAGGGTCGTCCGCCGGGGACAGCGTCGAGATCACCAGTCTTTCGGCGAGACTGAACGAGCTCGAGGGCGTGCTGGCAGGCGTTCCGGTGGTCGACAGCGCACAAGTGCAGGCAATCAAGGACGCGATCAGCCAAGGTCGGTTCCAGGTCGACTCTGAAGTGGTCGCCGACCGCCTGCTGTCGAGCGTGAAGGAACTGTTGATGCAGCGCGGCCCTGCCTGAAGGCGTGAGTCCACCCGCCGCGCCGCGGATCGCTCCGACGGATCCCCGCTCCCGCTTCGCGGCCGACCTGCAGGCCGAAGCGGCGGCTTTCACCGATTTCTTCGAACTCCTGCGCACCGAGCAGTCTGCGCTTGCCTCGCGCGACATCGAGGCGCTGCTGCAGATCGCCCCGGCCAAGTCGGAACATATCCGTGCGCTGAACGACCTTGCACGCCGCCGCACGGCCTACCTGATCGGGCAGTCGTTCACCCCCGACCGATCCGGCATGGCGCAATGGCTGATCGTGCATGGCGGTGCCGACCAGGGATCGTTATCCGCGACCTGGCAGACCCTGATCGACACCGCCGCACAGGCGCAGGCGCTCAACCGCGAGAACGGCGTGCTGATCGAAACCCGTCTGCAGCACAACCAGCGTCTGCTTTCGGCGCTGGCGGCAGGTGTACAGCCGTCGCTCTACGGCCCCGACGGGCAGACCCGCATCGGCGGAACCGGGCGAAACCTCGGCAAGGTCTGAGCCCGATCGCCGGCGGTCTCGGGCATACGCCACGTCGACCTACTTGCGCAGATCACCACCAGACGCTGGCGTGTCTGTCAGTCGTGGCTGCTGCGCCTGGCCGGGCTCGGGTTCCGCCTGGATGATCACCGCGACCCGGCGATTGCGTGCCCTCGCCTCGGGCGCGTTGCCGGGCTCGATCGGCTGGTTGTCGGCATGGCCGAGGGCGGTGAGCCTCGGCGCAGCGATGCCGGTTTCGACGAACAGCCTGACCACCACCGCCGCGCGCGAGGCGGACAACTCCCAGTTCGACGCGAACGCCGGGGTCGAGATCGGCACGTTGTCGGTGTGGCCCTCGACCGCGATCGCCCCGCCTGAGCGCGCGAGTACCCGTGCCACTTCCGCCAGCGTCTTCGTAGCGGCAGGTTCGAGGGAGGACTGACCGGAACGGAACAGCACGCTGGCGTTGATCTCGATCACCAGCCCCCGACGGGTTTCACTGACCCGGACCAGGCCCTCCTTGACGAGCGGATCGAGCATCGTCGACAACTCGGCGCCGAGTTCGCGCATGCGCGCCATCATCGCCCGGATCGCCGCCTCGTCCTTGGGTGCCCCCGGCGCCGCCCCGACGATGTCGCCCTGCTCCTGCCCGACGATCGAGCGTGGCGACTTGCTCGGGCTCTGGGCATCCGGCAGGCGCGATGGATTCTGGAAGGCCTGCACCAGCGAGTCGCTCAGCACCCGGTACTTGCTCTCGTTCACCTGCGAGATTGCGTACATGACCACGAAGAACGCGAACAGCAGCGTGACGAAGTCGGCGTACGAAATCAGCCAGCGTTCGTGCGATTGGGGCTCTTCCGGCAGGCGCTTGCGCGGCATCGCGGCGGCTAGACCAGGTAGCCCTGAAGGCGGACCTCGATCGACCGCGGGTTCTCGCCGTTGGCGATGCCCACCAGCCCCTCGATCAGCATCTCGCGCGTGCTGACGTCGCGCGCGACCAGCGCCTTGATCTTGTTGGCAATGGGCAGGAACACAAGGTTGGCGAGCCCGACGCCGTAGATGGTTGCAACGAACGCAACCGCGATGCCGGCACCGAGCCTGGCCGGATCGGTGAGGTTTTCCATGACCTGGATCAGGCCCATCACCGCACCGAGGATGCCGACCGTCGGCGCGTAGCCGCCCGCCGATTCCCAGACGCGGGCAGCGGCCCGGTAACGCACCTCGAACGCATTGACTTCCACCTCGAGCGATTCGCGCAGCACGTTCGGCTCGGCACCATCGACCAGCAGTTGCAGGCCCTTGCGTTCGAACGGCTCACGCGTGGCTTCGATCGCGGTCTCGAGCGCGAGCAGCCCGCCTCGGCGGGCCGTCTGGCTCCATCCGGTGACCCGGCCGATCACGTTCTTCGGATCGTGCGGTGGCGGCTTGAATACCCAGCCGGCCGTGCGCAGCGCATCGGAAAACTGCTGCGCCGAACTCTGCAGCATGACGGCCCCGGCGGTGCCGCCGACCACGATCAGGAAGGCCGTGACCTGCAGCAGCGAGCCCGGATGCCCGCCTTCGAGCATCAGGCCACCGATGATCGCGGTCAGGCCCAGCATCAGGCCGGCTATGCTGATCCGGTCCATCAGGAGGTCACGCGCGCCGGGCTGTACTGGGCCCCGGTCGCGCTCACGCGTTCTGCGTCCACTCCTTCATCCGTGTGCGCAGCCGGGCCACCGCCTGGCTATGCAGCTGGCAGATGCGCGACTCACTGACGCCCAGAACCAGGCCGATCTCCTTCAGGTTCAGCTCTTTCTCGTAGTACAGGCCCATCACCAGCTTCTCGCGCTCGGGAAGGTTGCTGATCGCGTTGACGAGCATCTGGCGGAAGCCCTTGTCCTCGATGATCGTCAGCGGGTTGGACTGGTTGTCGGCCAGGAAGAAGTCGAAGAAGTCATTGTCATCGGACTCCTGGAAATCTTCGTAGTGCAGCAACTGAGAGCCGCGCCCGTCGCTCAGCATGCGCTGGTAGTCGGAGAGCGGCACGTTCATCTCGCCGGCCAGTTCGGTCTCGTTGGGCTGGCGACCGAACTTCTGCTCGAGCTTCGCCACCGTAGCCTCGATCTTGCGAAGGTTCTTGCGCACGTTGCGCGGCAGCCAGTCGGCGTGGCGCAGCTCGTCGAGCATTGAGCCGCGGATGCGCTGTACCGCGTAGGTCTCGAACTGCGCGCCCTGCGTGCTGTCGAAGTTGTCCGAGGCGCCGAGCAGGCCTATCAGGCCGGCCTGGATGAGGTCGTCGACATCGACGCTGGCTGGCAGCCGGGTCATGAAGTGGTAGGCGATCCGCTTAACCAGCGGCGCCATCTCCTTGATGATGGCATCCTTGTCGTCTATCGAGGCAATCGGGGGCATCTAAAGGGGCGATCCTGT
>CAMDXD010000416.1 GCA_945877995.1 Bordetella parapertussis | reverse complement strand
CGGCATCATGAACATCGGCCCCTACCAGAAGGACAAGCTGTGGCGGCCGCCGGCAGACCTCGAGGAGGCGCCGAACCCGTACATGAACTGGGAGACCGCCAACCCGATGTGGTGGTGCCCGCGCGGCTATGCGCTGATCCGCGTCGATTCGCGCGGGTCTGGCAAGTCGCCCGGCATGTCCGAGCCCAGCTCCTACCAGGAAGCGGTCGATGCCTATGACGTCGTCGAGTGGATCGCGAAGCAGCCGTGGTGCAACGGCAAGGTCGGCACCAACGGCGTGTCCTACCATGCGGCGTTCCAGTGGCGGCTCGCCGGCCTGCAGCCGCCATCGCTGAAGGCGATCATCCCGTGGGAGGGGCGCGCCGACCAGTACCGAGACCAGGCCTACCACGGCGGCCTGTTCGCGATGGGCTTCATCATGTCCTGGCACACCACCAACATGGCGCACCAGCTGCTGGGAAAGCCGCGCAGCTACAACCCGGATGCGTTCAACAACAACATGCTCTGGCACTACATGCGTAACGACCTGGACTCCGGGTTCTGGCGCATGAACAGCGCGCGCTGGGAGCTGATCGAGGTGCCGGTGTACAGCGTCGGCAACTGGAGCGGCTACAGCATGCACCTGCGCGGCAACACCGAGGCTTGGCTGTGCGCCGCCTCGAAGCACAAGAAGCTGCGCATCCACAGCGGCACACACTTCCATCCGTTCCACTCGGAAGAAGGACGCATGGACCAGCTGCGCTTCATGGACTACTGGCTGAAGGACATCGACACCGGCATCATGGACGAGCCGCCGGTCAAGCTGCAGATCCGCATCGGCGGCAGCAGTGAGCCCTATGCGTTCCGCTTCGAGGACGAATGGCCGATCGCGCGCACGCAGTGGACGCGCTTCCACCTCGACATCGACGAGGCCAGCGACCAGTCCGGCAGCGAGGTCGACGGCATCCTGAACACTACGCCGCCCGCGCAGGAACGCAGCGTCACCTACGGCGCGAGCGGCTCGACCAAGGCCGGCGTCTCCTCGTCATCGACTGCGCTGATGCTGGCGAGCAAGGACAAGCTGGGCACCTCGTTCTGGACCCCGCCGATGCAGGAAGACACCGAGGTCACCGGGCCGATCGTGCTCAACCTGTGGATCTCCAGCACGTCCGAGGACGCGGACATCGTGGTCACCCTGCGCAACATCGGGCCCGGTGGCGAGGACGTCTGGGAGGTCGGCCAGCAGGGACAGGCGGTGCCGCTGACCAAAGGTTGCCTGCGTGCCTCGCATCGCAAGCTCGACCCGGAGAAGTCGCTGCCCTACCGTCCGTACCATGCGCACTACGAACGTCAGTGGCTCGAGCCCGGCGTGCCGGTCGAATGCCAGGTCGAGGTCTGGGCCACCAGCATGGTGTTCCAGAAGGGCCACCGCATCCGTGTCGACATCCAGCCACGCGACGGCATCGGCAGCAACTTCTACGGCCACTACCACGCGGACTACAACCTGGGCGCCGAGAACACGATCTACTCGGGCGGCGACCGGCAGTCGTACCTGCTGCTGCCGCTGATACCACCGAAGGCGTAGTCGTTACTGCTTCTGGATGCCGGCGCGTTCGATCACGACGCGCCATTTCTCGATCTCGGCGGCCATCAGTTCGGTGGCCTGCCGGGGCGTGCTGCCGCGCGCTTCGACGCCGACGTCGAGCAGGCGCTTCGCGACCTCGGGCGAGGCCAGGGCTGCGGTCACTTCGCGGTTCAACCGGTCGACGATGGCAGTCGGCGTGCGCGCCGGCGCTGCCAGCGATGCCCATGACGCGGCGTGGTAGCCCGCAACCCCGCTCTCCGCGACGGTCGGTACGCCCGGCAGCAGCGGCGAGCGCTTGCCGGAGGTGACTGCCAGCGCCTTCACCGCGCCGGCCCGTACCTGCCCGATCACCGCGCCAACGCTCTCGAACATCAGCTGAACTTCGCCACCGCGCAGCGCCGCGAGGCCCGCGGGGGAGGTCTTGTACGGCACGGTTTGCGCGCGGATGCCGGCCATCGTCTTGAACAGTTCGACCGCAAGGTACTGCGTGCTGCCGATATTCAGCGTGCCGATGTCGAGCTTGCCCGGGTTGGCTCGCGCCTGCGCCAGCGCATCGGCGAGCGACGCGAAGCGCGTGTCGGATGGCGCGAGCACCGCCATGTCGAAGAAGCCGAGCGTGGATACATGCGCGAAGTCCTTCACGATGTCGTACGGCAGGCTGTTGAACATCGACACCGAGAGCGCCGCGCCGTTGCCGGAATGCAGCACCGTGTAGCCGTCGGGCTCCGCCTTTGCGGCGGCGACCGATGCGACGATCAGCCCGGCGCTCGGTCGGTTGTCGACGATGATCGGCTGCGCCATCGACTCGGACATCTTGTGGCTTACCGTGCGCGCGGTGATGTCGCCGATGCTGCCCGCGCCGTAGGGGACGAGGTAGCGGATCGGGCGCGATGGATAGTCCTGGGCGAATGCGATCGCAGGCAGGTGTGCGCACAGCACGAACAGCGCAACGACCTGATGGTCGAGGCGGCAGCATCTGGACATGGTTTCCCCCGGGTGGTGCGGCACCGGTCCTGGCCTTCCGGTGGCAGTGCTCGCATGACGACGGATTATACTGGGCCGATGGAGGCTAACTAATGGCGACACTGATCATCGGCGCTGGGCTGGTCGGCGCACAGGTGGCGAAGATCCTCGCCGACCGAGGCGAGCGACCGCTCGTGATGGATTCGCACCCGCAGCGCGAGGTGCTCGCCAGCATCGTCGACCCGTCCGAGATCGACCTGTTCGAGGGCGACGTGCTGCGGCCGCTGTCGATCAGCGCCGCGCTTGCGCGGACGAAGGTCGAGGCGATCGTGCATACCGCTGCCAATCCGCTGCTGACCCTCGGCGCCCAGCGCAACCCGCATGCCGCGATCGAGCTGAACATCATGGGGCTCGCCAACGTGATGGAGGCGGCGCGCATCCATGGCATCGGACGGGTCGTCGCATCGAGTTCCAGCGTGCTCAACCGCTACCAGAGCGGCGGCGAGGATGGCGGGGACCTTTCGATGGAAGAGGCAGTCCCTCGGCCGCATACCTTCTATGCCGCGACCAAGCAGGCGGTGGAGAGTATCGGCCTCAACTATGCGCGCAGCTTCGGCATCGCGTTCGCGGCGCTGCGCTATTGCCCGGTGGCGGGTCCCTGGAGCGGATCCGGCGGCGGCGGGCCGAGCGGTATCTTCCGTGCGATGCTCGAGGCCGCGGTCGATGGCCGCGAAGCGGTCATTCCCGGCACCGCGATGGAATGGGTCTATTCGAAGGACGCGGCGCTGGCGACGGTGCAGGCGGTGGACGTACCCGACCTCGGCAGCGGCGTGTTCAACATCACGATGGGCCGCATCTACCGGCCGGCGGAACTGGCGGCTGAACTCGAGCGCGTGATCCCCGGCACGCGCACCCGAATCGAGGCGCAGCCGGAAGGCTCGACCTGGAGCGGTGGCGACTGGAAGCCTGCCGATATCACCCGGGCGGCGAAGCATCTCGGCTACGTGCCGCAGTATCCGATGGCGCGGCTGCTGCAGGACTATGCGCAGTGGTACCGGGGCGTGAAGCGCTAGCGCAGCAGCGACTGTAGTCAGGCGCCGAAACCGCTCAACGCGACGACAGCACTCATCACTGCGCCTCGTCTGACGATTGCTCGGGCGACGAAGGCTCCCCCCGAGTGGGGCCTGAGAAGATTCTACACACCCGGCATTGTCTGGGCGCCGTGGCTGCGCTATGGTGTGATCACACTTGGGAGTTCCGAATGGAATCCATGATGCACGCCGTGCCGCTCGGGCGGCGGCCGCTGGCGGCGCTGGCGCTGCTGTCGTCGCTGCCGATGCTGT
>CAMDXD010000415.1 GCA_945877995.1 Bordetella parapertussis | reverse complement strand
CGTCTTCACCGGCAGCGACGGGTGCACGACCAGCACATGCGGCACCGAGGACACCAGCGACACCGGCGCGAAATCCTTGATCGGGTCGTAGGGCAGTTTCTGCAGCACCGGGTTGATGCCATGGGTGCCGGCCGCGCCCAGCAGCAGGGTGTAGCCATCGGGCGCGGCTCGCATCACATGCTCGGTGCCGATCACGCCCGATGCACCTGCCCGGTTCTCGACGATGCCCGGCTGGCCCAGTTGTTCCTGGATGGCCTGTGCCGCGATCCGGGCATTGAGGTCGAGCGCGCCACCCGGCGCAAAGCCGGCGATGACGCGCACCGGCTTCGCCGGGAACCTGGCCGCCTGCGCGTATGCCGCCGCCGTTGGCAGCAGCAGGCCGCTGCCGCCGGCGAGCGCGCACAACAAGCCACCGCCGCCGGCGAGGGCGACACTGCGGCGGCGGGCATCGGGGAACGTGCGGCGGGCATGGCTCATCTCGGTGTCTCCAGGCGGGGAAGGGCGGCGGTGGTTCGCGCTCAGCGTACGGCGCGCCGCGCGTCGTCGATCATGTGCCATAGCTTCGACGGTGACAACGGCAACGAAGCGGGATTCACGTCGTACTGGCCGAGCGCATTGGCGATCGCGTTGACGATCACCGCCGGCGCGACGATCGTGCCGCCTTCGCCCGCTCCTTTGGCACCGATCGGGTTGATCGGGGACGGGAAGTCCTCTGTGATCACCGCACGCAGGTGGGGGAAGTCCGACGCGGTCGGCACCAGGTAGTCGGCGAGCGTGCCGGTGAGCATCTGGCCTTCGCTGTCGTAGACCATCTCTTCCAGGAAGGCGCCGCCCAGCCCTTGCACCGTACCGCCGAGCAGTTGCCCGCGCAGCAGCAGCGGGTTGATTGCGCGGCCGACGTCCTCGACCACGACGTAGTCGAGCAGGGACACGTCACCGGTGCGTGCGTCGACCGCGACATGCGCCGCGGCTGCCCCGTAGGCCCAGGTATGGTGGTGGTTGGCGAACGTGCCGTCGACCTGGATCGTCTCGTTCTTCGCCAGTTCGGCAAAGCCGATGCTGCGGCCGCGTGGCGATGTCGCCTCGGTGCCGGCGATCGTCACCTGCTCGGGCAGGCACTCGAGGTAGGTCGCAGCCGCTTCGCGCACGGCCTGCTTGAATTTGCCGGCCGCGTCGATGATTGCCGAGCCGCCCATCACGGTGGAACGCGAGTGATACGAGCCGAAGCCCTCGTGCAGGTAGGTGGTCGACCCGTGCAGCAGCGTCAGCGCGGACATCGGGATGCCCAGTGCATCGGCTGCGATCTGTCCGAGAGCGGTCTCGAGCCCCTGGCCGACCGAGGTGGAGCCGACATACAGCGTGACCGAGCCGTCGCGCGCGAGTTCGATCTTCGCATTCTCGCGCGGGCCGGCCGCGCCGCCCTCGATGAAGCAGGCGACGCCGATGCCGTGATGGAGACCGTCGACCAGCGTGCCCTGCAGCGCGAGCTTGCCCTGCCAGTCGAACTCGGCCAGGCAGCGCTCGAACGCGGCGAGGTAGTCGCCGCTGTCGGCCTCGGACAGGCCGCTCGACTCTGGCGCCGACGGGGTGAGCGTCGCGAAATGCCAGGGCATGTCGCTCGAGGTGACCAGGTTGCGCCGGCGGACCTCGATCGGATCGAGGCCCATCGCCTTCGCCCCGCGCTCGATCAGCCGTTCGCAGAACATCGCCGTCTCGGCGCGGCCGGGTGCGCGGTAGGTGCCGGCCGGCCCTTTGTTGGTGAACTGCACGTGCGACTGGACGTGCACCGATTCGATGCGGTAGGCATTGGTCAGGAAATGCGGGATGTTGCGCGGCTGGATCAGCCCGTTGGTACGCGGATAGGCGCCGAGGTCGCACCAGGCGGTGCCGCGCACGCCGAGGATGGTGCCGTCGGCCGCGAACGCCATCTCGACGTCGGCTTCGCATTCGCGCGACTGCGCCATCGTCATCAGGTCTTCGCGCCGGTCGCTGATCCACTTGACCGGGCGGCCGATGTGGCGCGCGGCGAACGGCACCAGGAAATCCTCGACGTAGAACTCGCCGCGGGCGCCGAAGCTGCCCCCGGTGTCGCCCTCGATGAAGTCGACGGCGCTGTCGGGCATGCCGAGCATCCGCGCGCTGGTATGGCGGTTGAAGAACGGCACCTTCGCCGCGCCGTACACGACCAGCCGGCCATTCGCTGCATCCCAGTCGGCCACCACGCCGCGCGCCTCCATCGTCACCGGCGCCTGGCGCTGGACGGTGAAGTACTCGCGCTGGACATGCGCGGCCGCCGCGAACGCTGCTTCGGCGTCGCCGCGCCTGGCGGTAAAGGTCACGCCGCGGTTGGTGGTGGTGCCTTCGAACAGCAGCGTTTCGTCCGCGGCCGAGGTCTTCCAGTCGGCGACCGCGGGCAGTTGTTCGAGGTCGAGTTCGATCGCCTCCATCGCGTCTTCGGCCAGCGCGAGCGTGTCCGCGATGACGATCGCGATTACCTCGCCGACATGGCGGATACGGTCCTGCACGATCACCGGCTGGCGATAGGGTTCCATGCAGGGCAGTGGCTGCAGCCTGAGCGGTACGGTCGGTACTGGCTGGCCAGGCGCACCGGCGATCTCGGCCGCGGTGATCACCGCATGTACGCCGGGCATCGCGCGCGCGAAGCTGGCGTCGATGCCGCGCAGGCGGGCATGGGCGACCGAACTGCGCAGCATCGCCGCATGCAGCATGCCGGGCAGCGCCACGTCGTCGGCATAGCGGCCCAGGCCGCGCAGCAGCCGCAGGTCTTCAACCCGCTGCACGGACCGGCCGATGTAGGGCCCGTCGGCGGCTGCGGACTCGGGCAGGATGTCGGTCAGGCGGGCATTCATCGGCCGAATCCGGAGGTTGGGGCGGCTGCGGCAGCGTGGCCGGCCGCACCGTCGCTGGCCGGGCCGCCATAGGCCGCGCGCGCATCCAGCACCGCGTCGACGATCGGTACATAGCCGGTGCAGCGGCACAGGTTTCCGGACAGCACTTCGCGGATACGGTCGGCGCTGGCGTGCGGCTCGTCGGTGAGCAGCGCATGCGCGGTGGTGAGCATGCCCGGCGTGCAGAAGCCGCACTGCAGCGCATTGTGGCGGCGGAACGCCGCCTGCAGCGGAGACAGCGCATCACCGTCGGCGAGCCCTTCGACCGTCGTGATGGAACGGCCTTCGACCTGTACCGCCAGCGTCAGGCAGGAGCGCACGGCTTCGCCGTCGACGATCACCGTGCAGGCGCCGCACACGCCGTGCTCGCAACCGACATGGGTGCCGGTGAGCCTGAGGTTGTCGCGCAGGCACAGCGACAGGGTGGTGCGCGGTTCGACCTGGGCCTTCACCGCATTGCCATTGACCTTGAACGAGACTTCCATCAGTGCGACTCCCCGCTGCGATTGATTGCCGTGCCGCCGCCCTTCGTACCAGCCAGTGCCCGGGCCAGCGCCCGCTCGACCAGCACGCCGACCAGGTTGCGCCGGTAGGCGGCGCTGGCATGCAGGTCGTCCGCGGGATCGCATGCGCCTGCGGCCGCGCATGCGGCCTCGCCGATCGTGCCGACATCGACGACCTGGCCGTCGAGCTTCGCCTCGGCGGCGGGCAGCCGGCGCGGACGGTCGGATGCGCCGATCACCGCGATATGCGTATGGCGCGCGCGTCCGGCCGCGTCGAGGTCGAACCAGACAGCGGTACCCGCCATCGCGAAGTCACCGTGGCGGCGTGCGAGTTCCTCGAATGCACTGGCGCGGGTGGCGGGCCAGGCGGGGAAGGTGATCGCGGTGATCAGCTCATCGGGCTGCAGCACCGTGGTCAGCGCGCCCTCGAAGAAATCGGCGGCGGCCACGCTGCGGGTGCCGCGCAGGCTG
>CAMDXD010000414.1 GCA_945877995.1 Bordetella parapertussis | reverse complement strand
AGCCGCAGGACCCGATGCACGGCCTCGCGCAGGTCCACGCCTGTGAGGTCCAGCGGCGGCGCGTGCCGCAGGACACGCTTCACGTCGCGCAGCATCTTCGGCGGCTTTCCGAGCAGCACGTCCATCGGCATGTCGACCGGCCGGTTGCCGAACTTCGGATCGATGACCACGAGCTGGCCTTCTGCGGTGGCCGTGCCGACCACCGAGAACGGGCAGCGCTCACGCCCGGCGATCGCGCGGAACAGATCGAGCCGCGCCGGATCGAGCGCAAGCACATAGCGCTCCTGCGACTCGTTGCTCCATATCTGCATCGGCGACATGCCGCTTGTCTCGACCGGAACCGCGCGCAGGTCGAAGCAGGCTCCCAGCCCGGCACCATAGGCGAGCTCAGGCAGCGCGTTGGAGAGCCCGCCGGCGCCGACGTCGTGGATGGAAAGGATCGGATTGCCGTCGCCCAGGGCCCAGCAGCGGTCGATGACCTCCTGCGCGCGGCGCTGCATCTCGGGATTGCCGCGCTGCACGGAATCGAAGTCGAGATCGGCGGTGTTGTGCCCGGTATCCATGCTGGAGGCCGCGCCACCGCCCATGCCGATCAGCATGCCCGGGCCGCCGAGTTGTACCAGCGGTGCACCGGCCGGTACCGCCGCCTTCTGCGTGCCGCCCGCAGGGATGCTGCCCAGGCCGCCGGCCAGCATGATCGGCTTGTGGTAGCCGCGCCGTTCGCCGTCGAAGGTGACCTCGAACGAACGGAAGTAGCCGCACAGGTTCGGGCGGCCGAACTCGTTGTTGAAGGCGGCCGCGCCGATCGGACCGTCGAGCATGATGCGGCAGGCGTCGTCGATGCGGCCCGGCTTTCCGTAGACCGTACCGTCGGGCTGCAGTTCCCAGGGGCGCAGGTTGCCCGGCAGGTTGAGGTTGGACACGCTGAAGCCGCACAGCCCGGCCTTGGCCCGCGCGCCCCGGCCGGTCGCCGCTTCGTCCCGGATCTCGCCGCCGGCACCGGTCGCCGCGCCGGCGAACGGCGAGATCGCTGTCGGATGGTTGTGCGTCTCCACCTTCATCAGGATATGGGTGCGCTCGCTGCGCCACGCATAGGTGTGCGGCAGTGCATCCGGCGCCCCCGGACCGGCGCCGGGCGGCGGCACCGGCAGCAGCCGCCCGGTATCGAACCCTTCGATCACCGATGCGTTGTCGACATAGGCAACGACAGTACCGGCCGGGCTCGTCGCGTGGGTGTGACGGATCATCCCGAACAGTGTCTCGCTGCGCGGCACGCCATCGACGACCCAGTTCGCATTGAAGATCTTGTGCCGGCAATGCTCGGAGTTCGCCTGCGCGAACATCATCAGCTCGACGTCGGTCGGATGGCGCCCGAGCCGCCCGAACGCCGCGACCAGGTAGTCGATCTCGTCGGCCGACAGCGCCAGACCGAGTTCGCGGTTCGCCGAATCGAGGGCGGCATGCCCATCTGCGGACAGGTCGATTGTCGACAGCGGCGCATCGGACAGGTCGTCGAATAGCCGGTCGGCCGCGTCCAGCGAATCGAGTACCGACTCGGTCATGCGGTCGTGGACCCGTGCCGCGACCGCCATGCGCAGGGCTGCATCCGGCGCAGAACCATCGACGCGCTGTAGGTGCCATGCACAACCGCGCTCGATGCGCAGCACCGCGGGCAGCCCGCAATGACGCAGGATGTCGGTCGCTTTGGAAGCCCAGGCCGACAGCGTGCCGAGCCTGGGCACCACCAGCAGGTCGATCCGCGCCGAAGGATCGTCCGGCCCCTCGCCGCCCGGCCCCTCGCCGCCCGGCCCCTCGAGCACGGCCGCGAGCCGCTGCTGCTCGTCCGGCGACAGCGGCCGCTCGACGTGCACGAAATGCCAGTAAGTGGCTGTCAGGGACCGGATCGACGGGGCATCGGTCCGCAGGGATTCCAGGTGCTTTTGCAACCGGAATCCGGAAACAGCGCGGCTGCCGCGCAACCGGAGGATCTGCGTCATCGGGGATACGTTTGGCGCGGGCGCCCGGATCAAACCGCGATTATACCGGCCGTCGGCGCACCGGCGGCGGACTACAATCGGCCGAAAGAACTGGATCGCCGATGCCCGCCCTACACCCGACCCCGCTCTACACGACTGACGACCTGCGCCGGGTCGAACGGCTGGCTTGCGCCGCGATCGCGCGCGACGGCAGCATGCCGCTGATGGAGCGGGCGGGACGCGCGGCGGCCGCTCTGGCGATCGAGATGCTCGGCGACACCGGTGGCCGCGTGCTGGTATTCGCCGGGCCGGGCAACAATGGCGGCGACGCACTGGTGGCCGCGCGCCTGCTGCGTGAAGCCTTCCATCCGGTCGACGTGGTGTTCGACGGCGATGAGCGCCGGCTCCCCCCGGATGCTGCCGCGGCTCTGGCAGCATGGCGGGCGGCCGGGGGCACCACGCTCGGCGCGCCGCCGTCGAGTGGCCAGTGGCCGCTGGTCATCGACGGGCTGTTCGGGATCGGCCTCAAGCGTCCGCCGGCCGGGGTGTTCGCGGCGCGCATCGATGCGATAGCCGCGCTGGCGCGGGCCGGCGCCCAGGTCCTCGCGCTCGACCTGCCGAGCGGGCTGGACGCCGATACCGGGCAGGTGCACGGAAACGCCGTCGAGGCGACGCGTACCCTCACCTTCCTGGCGCTCAAGCCGGGGCTGCTGACCGCCGAGGGGCCGGACTGCTGCGGCGAACTGACGCTGGCCAGCCTGGATATCGACGCCACGGCGCTGGTGCCAGCCTCCGGACATGCCCTCGATGCTCGCCACCTCGCCGGCCTGCGTCCGCCGCGCCGGCGCAACAGCCACAAGGGAAACCATGGCAGCGTCGGCGTCCTCGGGGGCGCACCAGGGATGGTCGGTGCGGCGCTGCTCGCCGGGCGGGCTGCGCTGCTGGCCGGTGCCGGCCGGGTGACCCTCGGCCTCGTCGACGAACAAGGTCCCGCCTGCGATCCGCTGCAGCCCGAACTGATGGTCCGGCGCTGGCACGAACTGCCGCGTATCGAGTCGCTCAGCACGCTGGCGGTCGGGCCTGGACTGGGCGATTTCCCGGAATCGCACGCTGCATTGCGCTGGGCGCTGGCATCGGCGCTGCCGCTGGTGCTCGATGCCGACGCGCTCAACCTCGTTGCGCGCGAGCCCGCGCTGCGCGCTGCGCTCGCCGCACGGGACGCCTCTTCGATACTCACGCCTCATCCGGCCGAGGCTGCCCGGCTGCTGGGGACAGACACCTGCGCGGTGCAGGCCGACCGTATCGGCAGCGCGCTCGCGCTGTCGGCGATGTTCGATGCGGCGGTCGTGCTGAAGGGCAATGGCAGCGTCAGCGCATTGCCCGGCGGCGCGTGGTTCATCCACCGGACCGGCAACCCCGGCATGGCCAGCGCGGGGATGGGCGACGTGCTGACCGGCATCATCGCTGCGCTGCTGGCGCAGGGACTGCCGCCCTCCGATGCCCTGACCGGTGGCGTCACCGCGCACGGCGCCGCGGGCGACGCTGTTTCCGCCGCGCATGGCGCCCCGGCTGGGCTGCCAGGGCTCACCGCATCCGAGGTCGCGCTGCGTACGCGCTCGCTGCTCGGCTGAAGGGCACGGCCGCGGCCGCACGCCGCAGCGGCCCGAGCCGCGTGCGGCTCAGTGCGAGGTCGAACGGAACTCGGCGTTCAGAGCGTCGACTGCCGACTTCGGCCCTGGCATGTGCGGGTTGATCGCCAGCGCAGCTTCGAACGCAGCCAGCGCCTCCGCGCGGCGCCCGTGGCGCAGGCAGATCTGCGCGAACCCGCAGATCGCGCCGAAATGCCGCGGTTCGAGTTCCAGCGTACGGACGATGTCGGCGACGCTTTCCCCGTCGCGCTCCATCAGGAAGTAGAG
>CAMDXD010000413.1 GCA_945877995.1 Bordetella parapertussis | reverse complement strand
AGCGGCGTGCCGTTCAGCCACGCGCCCAGTCCGTCTTCGGCCTGGAACGCTTCGTCGGCAACCGGGTCGTAGATCACGCCGAGCACCGGCCGCCCCGCGCGCACCAGCGCCACCGAGATGCCGAAGCTGGGCAGCCCGACGGTGAAGTTCGACGTGCCGTCGATCGGATCGACGCACCAGAGCGTCTGCGCGCCGTCGCCCCAGGCGTCCCGCTGCTCGGCGTGGGTCATCTCCTCGCCGACGAAGCCGCAGTCGACCAGTTCGCGCAGCAGCGGTGCCAGCGCATGCTGGGCGGCGATGTCGGCTTCGGTCACCACGCTGCCATCGACCTTGCGCGACTGCCGGGTGTTCAGGAAGCGCGGCATCACTTCGCGGGCCGCGACATCGCGCACCACCGCCACGGTAGCGGCCAGCAGCGCGGACGGCCGGTTGGCGGGGGGAGCGGCCGGGTCGGGCATGGGTGGGGTCACGACGATGGGGCGATGGATACGATGGGTGCAGACGCTGCGGCGCGGATCGGGCCGTGCGCCGCGGGTGGGTGTGTAGAATCCGAGGACTGTAACATTGTGCTGGAACAGTCCCGTTGCAAGCGGCCTGTCCCGACCCCAGGACCCGACCCCAGGATACGGATGCTCACGCCCCGGTTTCACTGCCCGCAGGCCGTCCCCGGGCTCGCCCGCGGTGCCCGGGTCGAGCTGCCGCCGGACGCCTCGCACCATGCGCTGCGCGTACTGCGCCTGCGTGAACGGCAGCCGGTCGCCGTGTTCTGCGGCCATGGCGGCGAATACGAAGCGGTGCTCGAGGCTGGCCGCGGCAAGTCGGCACAGGTGCTGCTCGGCGCCTTCCATGCGGCCGACCGTGCGCCGCGCATCGACGTGCATGTCCAGCAGTCGGTCGTCGCCACCGAGAAGATGGACTGGGTGGTCGAGAAGGCGGTCGAACTCGGTGCGCGCCGGTTCACCCCGGTGCTGGCCGAGCGCAGTGTCGTGCGCCTGTCGGGCGAACGTGCCGCGAAACGGGCGGCCCACTGGCAGGCGCTGGCGGTGTCGGCGAGCGAGCAGTGCGGGTTGAACCGGCTGCTCGACGTGCGCCCGGTGATGGCACTGGACGTGGCGTGCGCCGGCCCGCATGATGACGGAGCGTTGCTTTGCGTGCTGGATCCCGAAGGTGAGCGTTCGCTCACGCAGGAGTTGGCGGCGCTGCTGTCCGATCCTGCGGGCGGCTCGGCGCGTTCGCTGGTGCTGCTGGTCGGGCCCGAGGGTGGTTTGTCGCCGGTCGAGGCGGCGCTGGCGCGCGCCGCGGGCTACCGTCCGGTGACGCTCGGGCCGCGGGTGCTGCGCACCGAAACCGCCGCGCTGGCGGCGCTGGCCGCGCTGCGCGCGATCGTCGACGACTTCTCCCCGCCGGTTCTACCCACCCCCCGCCAGGCCTCGTCCCCCGCCACGACATGAACACATCGCCCCCCTCGTTCGTCACCTGGTTCCGCGCCGCCGCGCCGTACATCCATGCGTTCCGCGGCAAGACCTTCGTGGTCGCCTTCGGCGGCGAGGTCGTCGACGAGGGGCAGCTCGTGCACCTGTCGCACGATGTCGCGCTGCTGGCGAGCCTCGGCGTGCGCCTGGTGCTGGTGCATGGCGTGCGCCCCCAGCTCGAGGTGCTGATGGCGCAGCAGGGCATCGAGGCACAGTACGCGAACGGGCTGCGCGTGACCGACGCCGCGGTGATGGGCTGCGTCAAGCAGGCCAACGGCATCGTACGCATCGAGATCGAGGCGCTGCTGTCGACCGGGCTGCCGAACACGCCGATGGCCAATGCGGCGGTGAACGTCGCCAGCGGCAACTTCGTGGTCGCCTGCCCGCGCGGCGTGTACGAGGGCATCGATCTCAAGTACACCGGCGCGGTGCGCAAGGTCGACGTCTCCGCGCTGCGGGGGCGGTTGGACGCCGGCGAGATCGTGCTGGTCTCCCCGCTCGGCTACTCGCCGACCGGGGAGGCGTTCAACCTCACCGTCGAGGACGTCGCGACCTCGGTGGCGACCGCGCTGGCCGCCGAGAAGCTTGTCTTCATGATCGACGGGCCCGGCGTGCAGCGCGGCCGCGGCCGGCTGCTGCGCGAACTGACCCTGTCCAGCGCCGAGAGCTGGATTGCGCGCACGAAGAAGTCGAAGGTCGGGCGCGGTACCGACATCGAACGATTCCTGCCGGCCGCGATCGACGCCTGCCGGCGCGGCGTCGCGCGCGCGCACCTGGTCAGCCGCCATGTCGACGGCGCGCTGCTGCTCGAACTGTTCACCCACCACGGCATCGGCACGATGATCTCGCGCGATTCGCTCGAGCGGCTGCGCCCGGCGCGCATCGACGATGTCGGCGCGGTGCTGCAGCTGATCGCGCCGCTCGAGGCCGAGGGCACGCTGGTCAAGCGCGGCCGCGAGCGGATCGAACGCGAGATCGGCTACTTCACCGTGATCGACCACGACCGGCGGCTGATCGGCTGCGCCGCGCTGTACCCGTTTCCGTCGGCCCGCGCCGCCGAGCTGGCCTGCCTGGTCGTGCATCCCGACCATCGGAACGCTGGCCATGGCGAGGCACTGCTGCTGCATATCGAAGCGCGTGCGCGTGCGCAGAAGCTCGACAAGCTCTATGCGCTGACCACCCATACCGCGCACTGGTTCGTCGAGAACGGCTTCCATGAGGTCGACGTCAGCGAGTTGCCGGCCGAGCGGCGCCAGCTCTACAACTGGCAGCGGCGCTCCAAGGTGTTCATGAAGTCGCTCTAGAAAATCCGGGTCTGACCCCGGGGTCAGACCCGGATTTTCAGAACTCGGCGGGGACGATGCCGGCTTCCTTCACGACGCGGCGCCACTGGGCGACTTCGGAGGCGAGGAACTTCTGGGCGTCGGCGGCGGCCATGATCTCGACCGGCGAGCCGACCTCGAGGATCTTCTGCGCCACGTCGGGCCGGCGCAGCACCCGGTGCAGCGTGCCTTCGATCTGCGTCACCAGCGCCGGGGCCATGCCGCCGGGTGCGGCCATTGCCTGCCAGCCGCGCGCTTCGAAGCCGGGCGCGACGGTTTCGGCGAAGGTCGGCACGTCGGGGAAGCGGTCCCAGCGCTTGGCGGAGGTGACCCCGATCACGCGCAGCCGGCCGCTGTCCAGGTGCGGGCGCACTTCGGCGAAGGTGCCGAACATCATCGGTACCTCGCCCTGGGCGACCGCCATCGGCGTGCTGGTGCCGCCCTTGTAGGCGACATGGCCGAGCTTCGTCTTCGTGTGCGACTGGAAACGCTCGGCGACCAGGTACATGCCGGTGCCGACGCCGGCGGTGGCAAACAGCAGCTTGCCCGGGTCCTGGCGCGCGGCGGCGACCAGTTCCTGCAGCGTCTTCACCTTCGAGGCCGGCCCGACCGCGACCAGGTAGGGCGCGCTGCTCACCAGCGTGAGCATGGTGAAATCCTTGACCGCGTCGTACGGCAGCTTCGCGTACATCGCCGGTGCGGTCGAGTGGCCCGCGGCCATCGAGAACAGGGTGTAGCCGTCGGGCGCAGCCTTGGCCACGATGGACGCCGCCAGCGTGCCGCCGGCGCCCGGCCGCATGTCGATCACCACCGGCTGGCCGGTCTCCTCGGACAGCCCGGCGCCGACGATGCGCGCCTGCAGGTCGACGTTGCCACCGGCGGTGAAGCCGTGGATCTGCCGGATCGGACGGTCTGGCCACTGGCGCTGCGCCGACGCCTCCGTCGCGGCCAGCGACAGCACCAGCATCGCCAGCGCCACCCCCAGCCGCGGCACGACTGCGCGCGCGGCCGCACGACGTGGCAGACGTTCGGGACACGCAGCACGGGACCCCGTGTCGTTCATCGCAGCAGGCATCGATCGAGCGGTCATCATGGCCTTTCTCCGGGCAGTTCAGGTTGGTAGCGA
>CAMDXD010000412.1 GCA_945877995.1 Bordetella parapertussis | reverse complement strand
TACACCAGTTTCAGCGCGGCGGTGGCGTGGCAGGCAATCTTGAGCGGGTATTCGCAGGTCGGCATGACCGCATTGTAGGAAGCTTGCGGCCGATATTTCCAGCATGGCGCGGCCGTTCGTCGCGGACTGGTGAAGTTAGCCACGAGACTTAGTTGGCTTGTCCGATCGATTAGTGGGGGCCGCGAAAGCTTCACGCCTGAAGTCCATGGTGCATTAGCGACCTGTGCCTACGCGCCACCTTTGAGGCCGGCCAGCCGGCGCTGGCCCCGGCGCACTTCAGCGCACGGAATCTCCGCGACCAGCCGCGGGAACCGCAACAGGCCGAGTACGACGGCGGCACCACGATCACGCTCTGGCACGGCGACTACTTCTGCGGCGAGCGCCTCGGCGCGCGCTTCTCGTTCGGTGGCCAGTACCTGGGCCTCACCGAAGCGTCCGCCTGCTAGCAGCCGCCCAGCGCACGGGCTGCGGTATGCTCCCGACGGCAATGGGGCCGCCTTGCGGCCCGGCACAGGCCCACCGAACGAGGAGCGAGCGCAGCATGAGCGTCACCCCCGGCAACCCGAACAACGCGCCCGGCGTCCCCGACGTGCTCACCGAAGCACTCGAACTCGGCCCCGACACCCTGTCCCCGCGCGACTTCTACCTGCTGCTGACTGCCCTGGTGGTACCGCGCCCGGTCGGCTGGATCTCCACGATTTCGGCCGCCGGCGTGCGCAACGTCGCGCCGTACTCGTACTTCAACCTGATGGGGTCGGAACCGTTCTACTGCGCGTTCGGCTCCACCGGCGAGAAGGACAGCGTGAAGAACATCCGCGAGGTGCCGCAGTTCGTCGCCAATATCGTGACGATGGACCTGCTCGAGAAGATGAGCTTCACCTCGGGCGACTGGCCGCGCGACCAGGACGAGTTCGAGTGGGCCGGGCTGACCGCGGTGCCGTCGAAGACGGTGAAGCCCTATCGCGTCGGCGAAGCGAAGGCGCACCTCGAATGCGAGGTCAAGCACATCTTCCAGGACGGGCGCACCCACATCGTGATCGCGAAGATCGAGCATGTGCATGTGTCGCCGTCGGTCTGGAAGAACGGCCGCGTCGACCCGAAGCTGCTCGACCCGGTCGGCCGCCTGTCCGGCTCGCTCTATGCACCGCTCGGCGACATCTTCAGCGTCGCCCGGCCGGACATGTCGAAGGTCGGAGACGCCCCGTCGATCGCCGGGATGCCGAAGGCCACCCGCAGGTAACCAGACGGCAAACACACGGCTGGCCGCTGCACGCCCCGGCACAGGGGCGGCAGCCGGCACGAACCGGCCGCAACAGGGAGGAGAATCGATGAACGCAACCCTGCGCCTGCAGGCGCCCGCAGCCCTCGCCACGCTCGCCACCGTCGCCGTGCTGTCGGCGGCCACCGGCGCCGTCGCGCAGTCATGGCCGGCGAAGCCGATCCGCCTGATCGTGCCGTTCCCTCCCGGCGGCGGCAACGACATCGTCGCGCGCACGATCAACATCCGCCTGCCCGCGCTGCTCGGCCAGCCGGTGGTGATCGAGAACCGCCCGGGCGCCGGCGGCAACCTGGGCGCCGAGATCGCTGCGCGCGCCACGCCCGACGGCTACACCCTGCTGATCGCGAACAACTCGCTGACCACCAACCTCAGCCTGTACCGCAAGCTGCCCTACGATCCGTTCCGCGACTTCGCGCCGATCTCGATGGGCGCCACCTCGCCGAACATGATCCTGACCCACCCGGCGCTGCCGGCGAAGACGGTGAAGGACCTGATCGCGCTGGCGCGCGCGCGGCCGGGCGCGATCACCTTCGGCTCGCCCGGCGCTGGCACCCCGTCGCACCTGGCCGGCGAGCTGTTCATGTCGCGCGCGAAGGTCAAGCTGATCCACGTACCTTACAAAGGCGCCGGGCCGCTGGTGGTCGACCAGATGGCCGGCCATGTGACGATCTCGTTCACCGCACCGATCGTCTCCAAGCCGTTCATCGACGCCGGCAAGATGCGCCCGATCGCGGTCACCAGCGAGAAACGCTGGGCCGGCGGGCCGGACATCCCGACCGTGGCCGAGAGCGGCTTCCCGGGCTTCGACGTCATCGCCTGGTTCGCCTACTTCGCGCCGGCGGCCACGCCGCGCGAGATCATCGACCGCGTCGCAGCCGACATCGGCCGCGCCGCGAACAGCCCGGAGGTGAAGGAACGCTTCACCCTGCAGGGCATCGAAGTGTCTCCGGGTACGCCGGAGGAACTGGCCGCCTTCATCAAGCGCGACTTCCAGGCAATGGATGCGCTGATCAAGGAACTGAAGATCGTGCTCGACTGAGGATCGCCATGGACGCTCCACGCAGGACCCGTGAACAGTTGCGCAGCTGGCGCTGGTTCGGCACCGGCGACACGCGCGGCTTCTCGCACCGCAGCCGGATGCAGCAGGTGGGCGTGCGCCGCGAAGAGGTGATGGGGCGGCCGATCATCGGCATCATCAACACCTGGAGCGAGATCTCCACCTGCCACCTGCACCTGCGCGAGCGCGCCGGGAACGTCAAGCGGGGCATCCTCGCCGCGGGCGGCTTCCCGATCGAGATGCCGGCGCTGTCGCTGGGCGAGGTGATGGTCAAGCCGACCACCATGTTCTACCGCAACCTGCTGGCGATGGAGTGCGAGGAACTGCTGCGCTCGCATCCGGTCGACGGCGCGGTGCTGATGGGCGGCTGCGACAAGACCACGCCCGGGCTGCTGCTGGGTGCGATCAGCATGGACATCCCGGCCATCTACCTGCCGGCCGGCCCGCAGCTGAACGGCCATTTCAAGGGCGTGAAGGTCGGCGTCGGCACCCACACCCGCACCTACTACGACGAACTGCGCGCCGGGAAGATCAGCGCACAGGACTGGGTCGACCTCGAGGCGGCGATGTGCCGCAGCCATGGCACCTGCAACACCATGGGTACCGCCTCGACCATGACCTCGATCGCCGAGGTGCTCGGCTTCTGCCTGCCCGGCGCCACCAGCATCCCGGCCGACGACGCCGCACATCCGCGCATGGCAGCCGACTGCGGCGAGCGCATCGTCGGGATGGTCTGGGAAGACCTGAAGCCCTCGCGCATCCTCAGCGCCGCATCGGTCGGCAACGCGGCCGCGACCTACATGGCGCTGGGCGGGTCGACCAACTGCGCGGTGCACCTGATCGCGATGGCGCGCCGCGCGGGCATCCCGCTCACGCTCGACGACCTCGATGCGCGGGCGCGCGAGATCCGCGTGCTGGTCAACCTGATGCCGTCGGGCGACTACCTGATGGAGGATTTCTACCACGCCGGCGGCCTGCGCGCCCTGCTCTCGCGCATCGAGGCGCACCTCGACCTGTCCGCGCTGACCATCACCGGCCGCACGCTGGGCGAGAACATCGCCGGCGCCCGGGTGACCGCCGGCAGCGAGGACATCATCCGCGCCGCCGACCAGCCGATCAGCGACCACGGCGCGCTCGCGGTGCTCTACGGCAACCTTGCCCCCGATGGCGCGGTGATCAAGCCGGCGGCCGCCGACCCGGCGCTGATGCAGCATGTCGGCCCGGCCGTCGTGTTCGAAGACATGGTCGACATGATGAAGCGCATCGACGACCCGGCACTCGACGTGGACGAAAACTCGGTGCTGGTGCTCAGGAACGCCGGCCCGCTCGGCGGCCCGGGCTTTCCCGAGTGGGGCAACCTGCCGATACCGAAGAAGGTGCTGGCGAAGGGCATCCGCGACATGGTGCGCATCTCGGACGCGCGGATGAGCGGCACCCACTACGGCACCTGCGTGCTGCATGTCGCACCCGAGGCCTTCATCGGCGGCCCGCTTGCGCTGGTGCGCGATGGCGACGTGATCGAACTCGATGTCGCCGGCCGCAGGCTCCACCTGAGGGTCACCGACGAGGAGCTCGCACGGCGGCG
>CAMDXD010000411.1 GCA_945877995.1 Bordetella parapertussis | reverse complement strand
GACTGCTCGACCGACCTGCCCGGCCTGTTCGCCGCGGGCGAGGACACCGGCGGCGTGCATGGCGCGAACCGGCTCGGCGGCAACGGTGTCGCCAACTCCACCGTGTACGGCGGCATTGCCGGCGACACCATGGCTGCCTGGGTGGCCGGCAACGGCGTGTTCCACGAGCCGGACGAAGGCGTGATCGAAGCGGGCGCAGCCCGTGTCACGCGGCCATTCGGTGCGGGCAGCAAAGGCCCGGCGACCGGCCTGTCCGACATCCGTACCCGGCTGCATGACCTGATGTGGGACGACGTCGGCATCTTCCGCGACGCGGCCAGCCTGGCGCGCGCGAGCGACGGACTGGACGAACTCGACGCCCGGCTGGATGCGACCGGCGTCGCCGACGGCCAGCGCGCGTTCAACCTGACCTGGCACGACTGGATCAACCTGAAGAACCTGGTGCAGGTCAGCCAGGCGATCCGTGGTTCGGCCGAGCAGCGCGAGGATTCGCGCGGCGCGCACTTCCGGAACGACCATCCCGACGTGCGCGACCTCGAGAACTCGCGCTACACCACGGTGCGTATCGACGGCGGCCGGTTCGACTACGGCACGCGGCCAGTGGTGTTCAGCCGTGTGAGGCCGGGACAGTCGTTGATCGGCTGAGCGGTTGATCGGCTGAACGGTTACAAAGAGATCCAGCCATGGCAGTACCGGTCCCGGAAGACGCTCTGCATCGCTTCGCCGTCGCGTTGCTGGCCTCGGCAGGAATGCCCGCCAGCGATGCAGCCTGCGTGGCCGACCTGCTCGTCTGGGCCGACCTGCGCGGCGTGCATTCGCATGGGGTGTCGCGGCTGCCGCAGTATGCCGGCTGGCTGGCCAGCGGTGAGATGAATGCAACGCCCTCGATCCGGACGCTCGTCGACCTGCCCGCCCTGCAGGTGATCGAGGGCGATCGCTGTGCCGGTGCGCTCGGCATGCGCCATGCAGTCGATGCGGTTATCGACCGCGCACGCAGCGCCGGTTCATCGGTCGCGCTGCTGCGCGCGACCACGCACACCGGCGCGGTCGGCTTCCATACCGAGCGCGTCGCGCGGGCAGGGATGCTGGGCGTGGCGGCGGCCGCGTCGGTGCCGCTGATGGCCTACCACGGCGCTGGCCGCGCGGCCCTGGGCACCGCGCCGCTGTCGATCGCCGCGCCACGCGGCGCGGGACACGCGCCGGTCGTGTTCGACATGGCCTCTGCGGTCGTGGCGATGGGCAAGCTGCGGCAGGCCAGGGCAAAGGGTGAGCCGATCCCCGCCGACTGGGCGCTCGATGCGAACGGCCATCCGACGACCGACCCGGCGCTGGCGAAGGTGCCCCTGCCAGTCGGTGGCGCGAAAGGCTCGGGGCTTGCGCTGATGTTCGAGGTGATCGCGAGCCTGCTCACCGCCAACCCGATCCTGGCGCCGGCTCTGGCGGCAGGCGGCGCAAAGTACCCGCACGTGCAGAATGCCTTCGTGATGGCGCTCGATATCGATCGCATCGTCGATCCGGCGGTCTATCGACGCGAGATCGAGGCCCTGGCCGCCACCATCCACGCACTGCCGCCCAGCGGCGCTTCAGCGGTGCTGCTGCCGGGCGAGCGCGGGGAGGCGCGGCGGGCGGAGCAGGCGCTGGCAGGCATCGCGCTGCCAGCCGGTGTACGCCGTGACCTCTCGACCCTTGCGGGCGCCCACCACGTCCCGGTGCCCTGGTAGCCTGAAGGCACGCGCTGCAGGCATCGATGGCGAAGGCCGGGTGGCGCGGGCGATGTGCCGCCCCGCTCACCGTCACGGCAACGCGGGTGCTGCCCGATTCAACGGGCGCTCAGTGCGCCGTTTCCCAGTTGGGCCCGGTGCCGACCTCGACCAGCAGCGGCACCGCAAGGGCGGCCACGCCGTTCATCAGCCGGGGCAGGGCCTCGGCGATGGCAGGCCGTTCCGCGTCGGGTACTTCGAGGACCAGTTCGTCATGCACCTGCATGATGATGCGGCTCGCCATCTTCGCTTCGCTCAGGTAGCCGTCGACGGCGATCATCGCGAGCTTGATCAGGTCGGCGGCCGTGCCCTGCATCGGCGCGTTGATCGCCGCGCGTTCAGCGCCTTGCCGGCGGCCCTGGTTCGAGCTCTGGATGTCCGGCAGGTACAGGCGGCGGCCGAACACGGTCTCGACGAAGCCGGCCTCGTGCGCGGCCTCCCGGGTACGGCGCATGTAGTCGGCGACGCCGGGATAGCGCATGAAATAGCGGTCGATGTACTGCTGCGCGGCGGAACGTTCGATGCCGAGCTGCGCCGCCAGCCCGAACGCCGACATGCCATAGATGAGCCCGAAGTTGATCACCTTTGCATAGCGGCGCTGCTCGCCGCTGACCTCGGCCGGCACGGTCGCGAAGATCTCGGCAGCCGTCGCGCGGTGGATGTCCTCGCCCGCGGCGAAAGCGTCGAGCAGGCCCTTGTCGCCGGACAGGTGGGCCATGATGCGCAGCTCGATCTGCGAATAGTCCGCCGACACGATCACGCTGCCCGGCGGGGCGATGAACGCCTCGCGGATGCGCCGGCCCTCGGCAGTGCGCACGGGGATGTTCTGCAGGTTGGGTTCGTTCGACGACAGGCGCCCGGTGACGGCCACCGCCTGCGCATAGTTGGTGTGCACGCGTCCGGTGCGTGCATTGACCATCTTCGGCAGCTTGTCGGTGTAGGTCGACTTCAGTTTCGACAGCGACCGGTGCTCGAGCAGCAGCTTGGGCAGCGGATAGTCGAGCGACAGTTCGGACAGTACGTCCTCGTCGGTCGACGGCGTGCCGCTCGGTGTCTTGCGGATCACCGGCATGCCCAGCTTGCCGAACAGGATCTCCTGGATCTGCTTCGGCGAATTCAGGTTGAAAGGCTGGCCTGCGGCTTCATGCGCGCGCCGTTCCACGTCGAGGAGCTTGATGCCGAGCTCGTTGCTCTGGCGATTGAGCAGCTGCACGTCGACCAGCACCCCGGTGCGCTCCATCGTCTGCAGCACGCGCGCGACCGGGATCTCGATCTCGCGGTACAGCCGGTCGATCGGTTCGACCGCAGCCACCTGGGGATAGAGCGCATGGTGCAGCCGCAGCGTGATGTCGGCGTCCTCCGCCGCGTACTCGGTCGCGCGTTCGATCGACACTTCCGCGAAGCCGATCTGCTTTGCGCCCTTGCCGGCCACCTGTTCGTAGGTGATCGTCGTCTCGCCGAGGTGGCGCAGTGCGAGGTCGTCCATGTCGTGCCTGCGGTGGCTCTCGAGCACGTACGACTGGAGCAGCGTGTCGTGCACGATGCCGGCGATCTGCACGCCATGGTTCGCGAAGATGTGCGCGTCGTACTTCAGGTTCTGGCCGACCTTCGGGAAGGCGGCGCCCTCCAGCCAATGGCGCAGCCGGGCGAGTACGTGGTCGCGGGCGAGCTGGTCGGGTGCGCCCGGGTAGCGGTGGCCGACCGGGACATAGCAGGCAACGCCGGGTGCGGTCGACAGCGAGATGCCGACCAGTTCCGCGTTCATCGGTTCGAGGCTGGTGGTCTCGGTATCGACGGCGGTCAGCGGTGCAGCCTCGATCCGGGCGATCCACGCATCCAGCCGCTCGTCGGTGGTCACGCATTCGTAGTGCCGCTCGATCGATGCGGCCTGCGGGATCGGTGCCAGGTCGTGCGCCCACTGCCGCGCCGGCAGGCCCTGCGTGGCAGTGGTGGCACCCGACCCCCTCAGGTTGCCGCCGTTCGCCTCCGGATGGCGCACGGCCTTGACCTCGGCCAGCCAGCTCTTGAACTCGAACCGTTCGAACAGTTCGGCGAGCTTCGCATCGTCGGGATCGACCGGCACCAGCCCCTCGGGGCCGAGCGGCAGTTCTACGTCGCATTTCACCGTCACCAGCCGACGTCCCATGGGCAGCCCGTCGAGCGCCTTGCGCAGGTTCTCGCCGACCACCCCGCCGATCTCG
>CAMDXD010000410.1 GCA_945877995.1 Bordetella parapertussis | reverse complement strand
TGGCCGGTGGCCCGCCCGAGGCCTTCGCCAAGCACATCGCGCGCGAGATCCCGAAGTGGGCGAAGGTGGTCAAGGCCACTGGCGCGCGTATCGACTGAACCGGCATCCGCGCCGCCTGCGTCTGGTGCACCATCGGCGAGAAGGTGATCGTGCTGGAGCTTGCGTGCGGCACGCCGCCCGCGCCGCGTGCTCGAATGTTGAGCGAGTTGCGCGCGCTGCGGCAAAGCGTTGTTGCGACGATGGATGAGGTAATGGCCTTGATCGAGGGCCATCGATTCCATGGCTCTGGCTGCGGGGCAGTGGACATGGCGTTGCTTGCTTCGACCAGGCTCATTGCAGGCGCGATGCACGCCTGGGTGAACTCGCGAGAAAGCTGGATGCAGCGTTCAGCGTGTCCGCGGAATAGCTCCGCCCTGCCGGGTTGACCGGCTTATCGGGGGGCGATGATTGCCCGTCAGGGTGCATCGGCGCGAGGCACCCCGACCCAAGGTTCGCCCCACGTCCCAGACCAATGGCAAAGTAGACGTACTGTCGATAGCAAAGTAGAATTTTCTCACACGGCAAAGTGAATTCATGCCTCCGAAGCCACGTCAGCCGAAAGGCAACCCGACCCTCACGGCTGCACTGAAGACCCTCAGGCGTCTCCAGGAAAAGCACAACGGCGTTGTCGAGGCCTCTGATTTCAAGGACGACGCGCAACGTGCCGTATTGGTCGACACCGGCTTCCTGAGGCCTGTGATGAAGGGCTGGTACATCTGCAGCAGCCCGAGCGACGGCGAAGGAGACTCCACCGCGTGGTACGCGTCCTTCTGGGCCTTCGTGTCGGGCTACCTGGGCAAACGCTTTGGCAAGCGCTACTGCCTGAACCCTGAGGCATCGCTGTTGCTGCACACGGGCAACACCACCGTCCCCAGCCAGGTAACTTGCGTCACGGTCGACAGCGGCACATCGAAGGTGGACCTGCCCTTCGACAACTCACTGCTCGTGTATCCCGACAAGAAACGGGTTCCCGAGGCACGCATGGATGTGCGGGGTTTGCAAGTCTGGCCCGTTGCCGAGGCGCTGTGCCTGGTCGGTCCGTCGTTCTTCATCAACAACCCGCGCGAAGCCGAGATCGCACTGGCCACCATCCGCAGTGCATCCGAGTTGCTGCCGACGCTGCTGGCGGGCGACAGGATGGTCACGGCCGCCGGGCGGTTGGCGGCCGCATTCGAGTTCGTCAAGCGCCCCGACGAAGCTGCGCTCATCCGGAAGGCATTCTCCAAGGTCCGGATCACGCTCAAGCCAATGAATCCCTTTGCGCTGGCCGAGCCCACCCTTTCGCCCAGCAAGGAGCGCTCGCCCTACGTGCTGCGCCTGCGCTCCATGTGGGCCGGATGGCGTCAGGACGTCATCAATGCCTTCCCGCCTGCGCCCGACTTCGAGGAGCGGAGTGCGGGCTATCTGGCGCAGGTCGATGAGCGCTACGTCTCCGACGCCTACAACTCCCTGTCCATCGAAGGCTACCGCGTCACGGACGAACTCATCGAGCGCGTGGCTCGCGGCGACTGGAATCCGGACGGCGAACCCGAGCACGACAAGACCAGGAACGCGCTTGCCGCTCGGGGCTATCATCAGGCCTTCCAGGCCGTGAAGGAGAGCATCGGCAAGGTGTTGTCGAAGGAGAATGCCGGGCTCGTCGTCAAGCGCGATCACCACGACTGGTATGCAGAGCTGTTCGGACCGACCGTGACAGCCGGCATTGTCGAAGCGAGCCAGCTTGCCGGCTATCGGCGCGGCCCTGTGTTCATCCGCAATTCGATGCACACGCCGTTACCCGGTGAAGCAATCCTGGATTCGCTGGAGGCGCTGTGGGAAACGATCGAAGCGGAGCCCGAAGCCAGCGTTCGCGCTGTGCTCGGCCACCATCTGTTCGTCTTCATCCATCCGTACTACGACGGCAACGGTCGGATCGGCCGCTTTCTGATGAACACGCTGCTTGCATCGGGTGGCTACCCATGGACGGTGATACGGATGAGCCGGCGAGATGAATACATGAAGGCCCTGGAGGCCGCGAGCGTCAAAGGTCAGATCACACCGCTGGCCGAGTTCATCGCGCAGGAGATGCAGGAATGGGTCCCGCAGCGCACGGGTACGGCTTGACCGCGGATACCTGTACGGGCCGCGGCAGACGAGGAGAGGCGCAGTGGCAAGGCTGGAAGGAAAGGTGGTCTGCCTCACCGGTGCCGGTGCCGGCATCGCGAAGGCGACCGCGCGTGCCTGTGCGCGCGAAGGCGCGGGCGTCGCGCTGTTCGAGATCGACCGTGCGCTGGGTGAAGCCGCGGCGCGCCAGATCGTCGAGGAGGGCGGGCGTGCGTTGTTCGTGCACACCGACGTGACGCAGGATGACAGCGTGCGCGATGCGATCGCGGCGACCGCGAGTGAATTCGGCCGCATAGACGTGCTTTTCAATTGCGCTGGCGGCTCGTCGCAGGACGATCGGCCGGTGCACGAGATGGACCTCGATGTCTGGCACCGCACGATGGCGCTGAACCTGCTGCATCCGTTCCTGATGTGCCGCCACGGCATCCCGCACATGATGCAGGCCGGCGGTGGCTCGATCATCAACGTCACCTCGCATCTCGGGCTGGTCGGCTCGGTGAAGCCGGCCTATGCCGCGACCAAGGGCGGCATCATCTCGTTCACGAAGACGCTGGCCGCGCAGTACGTGGCCCATGGCATCCGCGCCAACGCGATCGCGCCCGGCTCGGTGCGCACCGAGCGGGCGATCGGCCGCTACGAGGGTGGCGGCTTCGATCCTGCTTCGCCAGCGGCGCGCGAACGGGCGACGTTCCAGAAGCTGTACCCATTTTCGAAGGGCGAGCCAGACGACATCGCGCCGATCGCCGTGTTCCTGGCCTCCGACGAATCGCGGATGCTGACCGGCACTACCATCGCCGCCGACGGCGGCCGGTCGAGTTACCTGAAGGTGTACGCGGGCGACTGACCCGCGGCACCAGCTACGGCGCCCGGGTGCGCCATGAGAGGACACGCAGATGAATACGGCAACCACCGCGGCGCGGCTGGACGGATCGATCGACCTGGTGCCGGCGCACGCCGCGCTCGGTGCCGAAGTACGCGGCATCGATCTCACGAAGATCGACGATACGATGTTCGACCGGCTGCACGATATCTGGCTGGAGCACCTGCTGCTGGTCTTCCGCGGCCAGCGCTTCTCCGCCGATGACCTCGTCACGCTGGTGCGCCGCTTCGGCACGCCGGTGACCTCGTCGGCGCTGCACAAGCGCGGCCTCGAAGAGCGCACCGCGAACAAGGTGTTCAACCTGCCGCCGGAGGTGACGGTCGTCACCAACGTGAGGGAAAACGGCAAGGCGGTCGGCATCCTCGGCGATGGCGAGGTGGTCTGGCATTCCGACTTCTCGTTCAAGGAGGCGCCGACCGCCGCGCGCATGCTGCTCGCGGTCGAGATCCCGCCGGCGGGTGGCCTGACCTATTTCGTCAATTGTTACGCGGCCTACGACACGTTGCCGGACGCGATGAAGCGGCGGCTGAGCGGCATGACGATCAAGCAGGCGAACATCGTCGACACTGCGATGCAGGTGCGCCCGGGCGCCTCGCTCGACATGGATATCCGCGAAGTGCCGGGCCCCAGCCATCCGGTCATCTCGACCCATCCCGAGACCGGCCGCAACATGATCTTCCTCGGCCGCCGCCACAGCGCCTACGTGAACGGCCTGTCGCTGGAGGACTCGGAAGCGCTGCTCGACGAACTGTGGGCGCACACGGTGCAGCCCAAGTTCACCTACGTCCATGAATGGGCGGTCGGCGACATCGTCGTCTGGGACAACCGCGCGACGCTGCACAGGCGCGACGCGTTCCAGTCCGACAGCCGTCGCGTGCTGTATGCGGCTCAGGTGGAGGGACACCGGCCTTGTGAAGCGGCCGATGCGCTCGCGCTGCCAGCGCATGC
>CAMDXD010000409.1 GCA_945877995.1 Bordetella parapertussis | reverse complement strand
GACGCTGCTCGTGGCCAGGTGGATCGGGCGCCTGATAGAGACTCGCCTGATGGGCGCGCAGGCGATGGACATCAACGTGCGGGTGATCTTCGCGAAGATTGCAAAGGCGCTGCTGCTCGTGATCGGTGTGCTGGTGGCCCTGTCGGCCGTGGGTATCGACATCACGCTGCTGTCGGTGTTCGGCGGCGCGCTGGGCGTCGGCCTCGGTTTAGGCCTGCAGAAGATCGCCAGCAACTATGTCAGCGGCTTCATCATCCTCGCCGACCATTCGGTATCGATCGGTAACACCGTGGTGATCGACAACCGCGAAGGGGTCGTCACGCGCATGACCGGCCGCTATGTGGTGGTACGCAGCCTCGACGGCAACGAAGCGATCATCCCGAATGAGACGATCATCACCAGCACGGTGATCAATCAGTCGTACAGCGATCCGAAGGTGCGCATCGCGGTGCCGATACAGATCGCCTACGAGTCCGACCTCGAGGCGGTGATCGAACTGATCCGCAGCACTGCCGCTCGCAATCCGCGCGTGCTGGAAGACCCGGCGCCGACCGTGCTGGTCAGGCTGTTCGGCGAGAGCGGTATCGACCTCGAACTCGGTGCCTGGATAGGTGATCCGGACCGCGGACGAAACAATCTGCGCTCAGACCTGTACCGGGAACTGTGGCGGACGTTCCAGGAACATGGCGTCCGTATTCCCTACCCGCAGCGGGAAGTACGACTGCTCGGTCCGGACCTGCCCGAGCAACTCTCTGCCCGGGCCGCAGCGGCGCCTGCCGGCAGCCCTTCCCGAGCGGAAAAGGGTGCTGCAAGCGCTTGAAATTCAAGGTTTTCAGGACAATATCCGAAACAGGTGATGTGGAGACCAGAAACCGTCTGTTTTTCGGTAGACTGCGTCTTGCTTTCGTTTAAAACAGGAAATTTGATGCTCTCTGGTCTGATCGATCTCCCGTGGTGGGGTTATGTCGTCTACGCGCTGGTGGTCACGCACATCACCATCGCAGCCGTGACGATCTTCCTGCATCGCGCGCAGGCGCACCGCGGCCTCGACCTGCACCCCGTCGTCTCGCACTTCTTCCGTTTCTGGCTATGGCTCACCACCGGTATGGTCACCCGCGAATGGGTTTCCATCCACCGCAAGCACCATGCACGTTGCGAGACGCCGGAAGACCCGCACAGCCCGCAGATCTTTGGCATCCGCAAGCTGCTCCTCGAGGGTAGCGAGCTGTACCGGGCGGAAGCAAAGAACCGCGAAACGATCGAGAAGTTCGGCAGTGGCACGCCTGACGACTGGATCGAGCGCAACCTCTACACGCGCCACTCCGTCAAGGGGCCCTACACCACGCTGGCGCTGAACGTGTTGCTGTTCGGGCCGATCGGCATCACGATCTTCGCGGTGCAGATGCTCTGGATCCCGGTCACCGCCGCCGGCGTCGTCAACGGCATCGGCCACTTCTGGGGCTACCGCAACTTCGCGGCCGAGGACGCCAGCCGCAACATCCTGCCCTGGGGCATCATCATCGGCGGCGAGGAACTGCACAACAACCACCATGCCTACCCCAGCTCGGCGCGGCTGTCGTCGAAGTGGTACGAGTTCGACATCGGCTGGATGTACATCCGCATGCTCGAGATCGTCGGCCTCGCCCGCGTGAAGAAGGTCGCGGCGCAGGTGAAGCTGGACACGACGAAGACGGTCGCAGATGTCGATACGCTCGACGCGGTGATCGCCCATCGCTACGACGTGCTGTCGCGCTACGGCAAGATGCTGGCCGCCACCTGGCGGCAGGAAATCGGCAAGATGAAGCAGTTCACGCATTCCGCGCCGCACCTCGACCTGTCCGCGCTGCGCCAGTGGGTGCAGCGCGATGCGGCCGAGGTACCGGAGACGGTGCGCCCGGCGCTGTCGGAAGTGCTGAGCCGCAGCGAGGCCCTGCAGAAGACTTATGCGATGCGCCAGGAGCTGTCCACGCTCTGGGCACGGTCCACCGCATCGAAGGAACAGCTGGTCCAGCAGCTCCAGGACTGGTGCGTGCGTGCCGAGCAGAGCGGCGTTGCGCAGTTGCGCGACTTTTCCCTGCGGCTGCGCAGCTACGCCTGACCGCGCGCAGCGACCTGCGGTCCAGCCTGCGACGGGGTCCTTCGGGACCCCGTCCTGCTTTCCGGCAGCCGATCGCGTGCCGGGTCAGGCGCTCGGCAGCGTCGCCTGCATCGACGGCCGCTGGCTGAAGCCGGCGAACCAGCCAGCCAGCGCCGGACGGCCGATGCGCCAGTCGTCCGCGCCGAAGCGGAAATCCAGCCAGGCCAGCGTCGCGGCGACGGCCAGCGAACCGATGGTCGGGTCACCTTCGAGCGCCTTCGCATCGGCCTCCAGGAAGTCCAGCGCCTGCTTCCACTTCGCCCGCTGGCCGTCCTGCCACTGGGTCCACTGCAGTTCCTTCGGTGCGAGCGCCGTCTGGTAGCGCACGCCGATCGCCGCATCCAGGATACCGTCGGCCACCGCCTGCTGGCGCAGCGCGGCCCAGCGAGCCGGTCCGGCAGCGGGAAACAGCTTGCGCCCGGCGTTCAGGCTGTCCAGGTACTCGCAGATCACCGGGGAATCGAACAGCGCCATGCCATCGTCGGTGACCAGCGTCGGCAGCTTCATCAGCGGGTTCGCCTTCGCCAGGTCGGCATTCGGCTTGACCGGCGAGACGGCGGTCGGCACCTCCTCGATGCGCGCAGCGAGGCCTGCCTCGTGCGCCACCAGGCGCACCTTGCGCGCGAACGGCGACGCGGAACTGACATGGAGCTTCATCGTGATCTCCTCCGACCGGATGGCCAAAGTCACGATCCTACCCCGCCACAAAAATCCGGGGAAAGTCCGGGGTGGCTAAAGGCGTGCGCGGTGGGTGTCGGGGGCGATGGGTTGAGCGGCGCAGCGGGCGAGCACGGCATGCATCACGCGATGGATATCGCTGACCGACGCCTCGGCGAGGGCGAACTCGGGTGCCAGGCGCTCGACCGTGGTGGCGATCTCGTCGAGCAGGGCCGCCTCGTCGAAGCGCACGAAGCGGCCTTCGCGCATCACCAGTTCGCCGTCGACCACGACGAGGTCGAGGCCGGCGCCGCGCTCGCCATAGACCAACTGCCGGACCGGGTCGCCAAGCGGTGTGAACGCGATGGTGTCCAGCCGCCATGCGCAGAGGTCTGCGATCGCCCCGACCTCGATCTGGCCGAGGCGGTCGCCGAACCCGAACGCACGCGCGCCGCCAGCAGTCGCGATCGACAGGGCTTCCTGCGCCGTGAGCCAGTCGCCGCCCTCGCCCCGAAGCTTCGACAGCGCAGCCGCTGACCCGACCGAAGTCAGCATGTTCGCGGTGACGGTGGACGACATGCCGTCCGTGCCCATGCCGACATTGACCCCGGCGCGCAGCAGTTCGCGCACCGGCGCCACGCCCGAGCCGAGCATCAGGTTGCTCCACGGATTGTGCTGCGCGGTCGCCCCGGTGGCGGCCAGCAGTTCGATCTCGCGCGGGTTCAGCCAGACCGCATGGATCAGCGTCGTCTTCTCCTTCAGGAAGCCGAGTGAATGCAGGTGCTCCACCATCGTGCGTCCGTAGAACGCCTGGCCGGTGACGACCTGCATGCGCGTCTCCTGCACATGCGTGATCACCGGCAGGTCGAGTTCGTCGGCCAGCGCCCGCGACGACTTGAGGAAGCCTTCCGTGCAGCGCTGTGGCGCGGAGCAGGACACCAGCACGCCGACCCGGTTCGACTGCGGATGCCGGCTGCGCGCGAGCTCGCGCACCAGCCCGTGGAACGCATCCGGCGACGGCCGCGGCAGCGCGCGCAGCCGAGCGAGCGTCGCGGCATCGGCGCACGCTTCCACGTACGGGAAGTTGTCGATCACCGCGCGGTCCATCATCGCGAAGCCGACCAGCGCGCGCACGCCGGCATCCTCGTAGGCCTGGAATACTGCATCGAGCACCGGCCG
>CAMDXD010000408.1 GCA_945877995.1 Bordetella parapertussis | reverse complement strand
GCCTCGGCATGCTGGTAGGTCACGTTATGCAGTTGCGCGGGCTCATCGGCCCGGGCGACCTCCTCGGCGCTGCGGATCTGCACGAGCATCAGCGTACGTGTGACCTCCGCCTTGATACGTTCGAGCATGTCGCTGAACATCGTGAACGCATCGGACTTGTATTCCTGCTTCGGATTCTTCTGCGCATAGCTGCGCAGGTGGATGCCCTGCCGCAGGTGGTCGAGCGCGGAAAGGTGCTCGCGCCAGTGCGAATCGAAGCTCTGCAGCATCACCGCGCGCTCGTACTGGCGCATGACCGGCGGTTCGATGCTGGTGGTCTTGCCCTCGTACTGCGCGTTCGCTGCAGACAGGACGCGATCGACCAGCGCCTGCTCATCGAGTTCGTCCTCCGCGGCTAGCCACTGGGCGACAGGCACGTCGAGGTTGAACTCAGCGGCCAGGAACTTCTCCAGGCCGTGGCCGTCCCATTGTTCATGCACGCTGCCGGGCGGCAGGTACTGGCCGATGGCGGCGCGCAGCACGTCGTCGCGCATCGCCGCCACGCTCTCGAGCATGTCGCCGGACGCGAGCAACTCGTCGCGTTGCTGGTAGATCACCTTGCGCTGGTCGTTCGACACGTCGTCGTATTCGAGCAACTGCTTGCGGATGTCGAAGTTGCGTGCCTCGACCTTGCGCTGCGCATTCTCGATCGCACGCGTGACCCACACGTGTTCGATGGCCTCGCCTTCGGGCAGCTTCAGCCGCGTCATGATCGCGGCTACACGGTCGGACGCGAAGATGCGCAGCAGCGGGTCTTCCAGCGACAGGTAGAAGCGGCTCGAACCCGGGTCGCCCTGGCGGCCGGATCGCCCGCGCAACTGGTTGTCGACCCGGCGCGACTCGTGGCGCTCGGTGCCGATGATGTGCAGGCCGCCGGCGGCGATCACCTGGTTGTGCATCGTCTGCCACTCGGTGCGCAGCGTGCCGATTCGAGCCTCTTTCCCGGCATCATCGAGACTGGTATCGGCGCGCACCTTGTCGATCTCGCGCTCGACGTTGCCGCCGAGCACGATATCCGTGCCGCGGCCGGCCATGTTGGTGGCGATGGTGATCATCTTCGGGCTGCCGGCCTGGGCGACCACGTCCGCCTCGCGTGCATGCTGCTTCGCGTTCAGCACCTGGTGCGGCAGCTTCTGCTTCTCGAGCAGCCTTGATACCAGCTCCGAGGTCTCGATCGAGGTGGTGCCGACCAGCACGGGCTGGCCACGCTCGTAGCAGTCACGGATGTCGGCAGTCACGGCGTCGTAGCGTTCCTTCGATGTCCGGAACACCTGGTCCATGTTGTCGTTGCGCACCATCGGCCGGTGCGTGGGCACGATCACCGTCTCGAGCCCGTAGATATCCTTGAACTCGTAGGCTTCGGTGTCTGCCGTGCCGGTCATGCCGGACAGCTTCGAATACATCCGGAAGTAGTTCTGGAAGGTGATCGACGCGAGCGTCTGGTTCTCCTTCTGGATGGACACGCCTTCCTTGGCCTCGACCGCCTGGTGCAGGCCGTCGGACCAGCGCCGGCCGGCCATCAGGCGGCCGGTGAACTCGTCGACGATGATCACCTCGTCGTTCTGCACCACGTACTGCTGGTCGCGATGGAACAGGGTGTGGGCGCGCAGCGCAGCGTTGAGGTGGTGCATCAGCTGGATGTTCGCCGCCGCGTAAAGGCTCGAGCCCGGCTCGAGCAGGCCGGCGGCGGACATCAGTTCCTCGGCATGCTCATGGCCAGCCTCGGACAGGATGATCTGGTGCTGCTTCTCGTCGACCCAGTAGTCGCCTTCGCCTTCTTCTTCTTCTTTCTGCCGGGCCAGCTTCGGCACGATCACGTTGACCTTGTTGTACAGGTCGGTGGTGTCGTCGGCCTGGCCGGAGATGATCAGCGGCGTGCGCGCCTCGTCGATCAGGATCGAGTCGACCTCGTCGACGATCGCATAGTGGAGGGGCCGCTGCCGCTTGTCGGCGAGCTGGTACTCCATGTTGTCGCGCAGGTAGTCGAAGCCGAACTCGTTGTTGGTGCCGTAGGTGATGTCGGCGCCGTAGGCCGCCTTCTTGTCACCGGTCTCCTGCTGGGTCAGGATCACGCCGACCTCCAGCCCGAGGAACCGGTACACCCGCCCCATCCAGTCGGCATCGCGCTGGGCGAGGTAATCGTTCACCGTCACCACGTGGACGCCCTGGCCAGCCAGTGCATTGAGGTAGGCCGGCAGCGTCGCCATCAGCGTCTTGCCCTCGCCGGTGCGCATCTCGGCGATCTTCCCGTTGTGCAGGACCATGCCGCCGATCAGCTGGACGTCGAAGTGGCGCATGCCGAGCACGCGGCTGGACGCTTCGCGAACCACCGCGAACGCCTCCGGAAGCAGCGTATCCACCGGTTCGCCGTTGGCCACGCGCGCCTTGAAGGCCGCCGTCTTGGCAGCCAGTTCGGCATCGGTCAACGATTTGAGGGACGGCTCCAGCGCGTTGATTCGCGCGACCGTCTGGCCGTAGGCCTTGAGCAGCCGCTGGTTGCGGCTGCCGAACATCTTCTTGAGGAGGTCTGAGAACATCGGTCGCTGCTGAAGGGTTGCCGGGGACGGCCCGGCTGGCCGGAGAACCCCCTAGTTTAACCGGGTAGACCCTGTTGTCAGCGCCCCCCGGGCAGAATCGTAGAGATTGCAGCTGAGCCGGGTGGATTTCAAGCCCTGCGCCCCACCTTGCGAGGCACCGGTACCACCGCGGGGGATCAGCCGGTAGTCTTCAGGAATCGATTCGGATTCTGGGCCAGGCCGCGATGCCGCACCTCGAAGTGCAGGTGGGAGCCGGTCGACCGGCCGGTCGAGCCGACATCGGCGATCCGGTGGCCACGGCGAACGACATCGCCGACCGTCACGTGCAGCAGGGACGCATGCGCATACCGGGTCACCAGGTCGTTGCCATGGTCGATATCGACCATGTTCCCGTACTGCGGATGGAATTCGGCAACCGTCACCACGCCGCTGGCGGCGGCCACGATCGGCGCGCCCGGCTCGGCGAAGAAGTCAACGCCGTCGTGGAAGACGTTGCGCCCGGTGAAGGGGTCGATGCGCCAGCCGAAATTCGACGAAAACTGACCGGTCACGACCGGAAGGCCGCTAGGCACGAACGTACGGCGGGCAAAATCCATGCTGACGATCGATTCGATGATGCCCAGCCGCTCCGTCCGGTCGTCGACCTGGCGGGACAGCAGGTCGAGTTTCTGGCCGAGTTCGCCCACCGACAGTCCGCGCGGGATCGCAGCACCCGCGCCCGGCGCGGCGCCGCCGCGGCCCGGCACCTGGTCGAACATGAACTCCTGGGGCTTGAAGCCGGCGCTGCGTGCGAGGCGTTCGCCCAGCGTATCGAGCCGCAGCAGGCGCGCCTGCATCTCGCCCAGGCGGGTAGCCATCATGTCGATGCTCTCGCGCAGCAATGCCTGGCCTTCCCCCGCTGGCGCCTCTGCATGCTCGCCGAACACCGGGTGGCCGGCGCCAAAACGGTTCATCGCGGCCTGCACACCGGTTACCAGCAGCATCACGACCAGCGAAAATACCGCCAGCAGCCCGGCGAACTGGTATCCGTTCAGTGCTATCGTTTTTCCGCTACCGAGATTTCCTGAAACGATGATGATGTTCAATGGTTCGATCTCCGCTTCATCCAGCCCGCACTGCCTGGGCAATACGAAGTACGGGCGGCCACGTTCAGTGGCCCGGCCACGATGACCTCGCGATCGGTCGGCGACTTCGTGCAGTCGGAAGACCGCCTGCGCATCCTGCACGGAGAAGCCCGGCGCCTCGGGAGGCTGCAGGCTCGACTGGATGAACTGCTTCCGGGTTGGGTTTCGGGTTGTGCTTCGGTCGCCGCTGTGCGCGACGGCGTACTGACAATCGTGACTTCGAGCCCTGCAGTGGCGACCTCAGTAAGCCAGATGGCACTGAGGCTTGCGACGGAAATTCGCA
>CAMDXD010000407.1 GCA_945877995.1 Bordetella parapertussis | reverse complement strand
GGCCGGTGCGATCGACGACCAGCGCGAACCCGGCAGCCAGGGCGAGCCTGCGCATCGCCGCTTCCGCAGTGAGGTCACGCAGGTTGACCGTGACCGGACGGTTCACCTGCACGCCTTCCATGAAAAGCACGCTGTACTGATGGTCGCGGGCTACGTTGGTAAGCAGCGCGCCGAACGGGACGCCGGCAGCGGCCACCGATACCTCGCCGGACTCCGGCGTGGCGACGACCGCACGGACGCGGATGGGATCGTCCGGGCGCTCGGTCAGCACCGGGCGCGTATCTGCCCGAGGTTCGATCGCCTCGGCCACCAGCCGGCGCGACTCCCCCGCCGCGTCGGCGCGGCGCTGGGAGAACGAGTTCGCACATCCGGCGAGCGTCGAGACCATCACGAGCGCCACCACCGACATGACGCCTTTGCGTTTCGTTCGATCGAGCATCTGCGGTCCGCTCCTCATGTCTCGTTCATCGGGCCAATTCCACCACCAGCAATCGATTGCCCTGGATCTCGCCGCGCAACCCCAACCGTGACAGCGCCCGGCGCAGGACCTCGCGCACGTCAGTGCCACCGACCTCGGCGAAGGCCTCGACCATCAGGGTCGGCATCGCCCTGAACTCGACCTCCATGCCATGCGCCTTCAGGTAGTCGCGCAGGGTGGCCTGTACGCTGCTGTCGGGCCGGAAGATGAGCCTGAGGTCTGGCGCTGCCGACCCGGCCGGGCCGGCAGCGGCTTCCGTGACAGCGTCGGCCGCGACCGTGGGTGGCATAGGGCTCGAAACCGGCACCGGGTCCGGCGCCGAACTCACAGGTTGCGCGGCGGGCACGAGCGCGAGCGCCAGCGAAGCAGCAGTGCCGGCGACAGCGGGCTGTGCGCAGGGCGCACCGTCGCGCAGGGCGATCACATGCGCGGAAGAGGCTGCGGGCGCCTGAACCTGTTCCACGATCACCCCGGGCTCCACGCCGGCAGCCAAAAGCAGTTCACGCAGGCGAGCAGCCCGTCGGAGCGCGATCGGCGAGTTCGAACGATCACCCTGCGCGACGATCGTGACGCGCCGGGCACCGCGTGCGATCGACACCATGCGGGCCAGTTGATCGAGGCCGCCCGGTTCGGTCTGCAGCGCGCCGGTTCCAAACGGGACAGTCACCCGCCGCTCCTCGGGAGCGATGCTGATGCAATGGCCGTGGCTGTCTGTCACGTCCAGCCTGGGCTGGCCCCTGTACTCGATGATCGTACGGTCGCCCGCCGGACCTGCACCGTCCACTTCGATCCGATTGATCAGTCCGCGCACGACGAGGTAGGGACCCTGCACCCGGAACGGGCGATCAATGATCCGCAGCGCCGAAACCAGTGCACGGTCGACCGGCTGCACGAACACGTCGCGGCCGTCGTCGAACACGACACCGATCGCCGGGCCGGTACCGTGGACCCGGTAGGCGAAGTCCATCGGTGCGGTGCGCGCATCGGCGGCGGGCGGAGCTGCGGCAACCGGGGCCGGCGAGGCAGGCGGGACGGGCGCCGTTGCCTGGGCGGCACCCGGGATCATCGCCGCGGCGAGCAGCCATCCGCAAGGCAGGATGAAGTCGCACGATACCCGCACGAAGCCCCGACAGCCCGCGTTCGGATGAATACTCATCGATGGAATCTCGCTTCGCATTCAGCGAGAAAACGGTTTGGTCGTGCCATCGTCTGGAGAAACGAGCAGAAAAGTTTTCTGGACAGTGAGCGAGAAGCGATGTCCCTGCCCGATAAGCAAAGTTGGTGCCATGTTTCGAGACCGACCGAGAATGGCGCGCGATGTCTCAACGAGCACAGTCCCCGCCGCGGACGAGACGGCCGAGGAAGTACCCCCGGCACCGCCCGGCACCACGATCACCGTCGAGGGCAGCACTTCACGCCGCTGCACGAGCGATGCGAGCGCGGCCACGATGAAGCTGGACCCGAACATCGTCCAGAAATGGCGGTCGACCCGATCGTGCAATCCACTGCGCCCTTGGGTATCGGTTGCCTGGGTGCCCAGCAAGTCGATGCTGGATCCATCAGGCAGGATCAGGCGCCGGAATGCGGCGAGCACGCGCTCCTGGCCCGGGCGCACGTCCGAGTTGTAATCACCGACCAGCCGGGACCCCTTCGGGACAAGCAGGTGCCTGCCGTCCACCGAGTCCCAGATATCCTGTGTAACCTGTGCCACGAGTGTCCCCGGCAGGTCGCTGTTTATCTCGGTGAGCAGCACCGCAGGAATGACGGTCCCCTCGAGGACGACAGGACGGGCAGCGGCAGGACGCAAGGCGATACCCGGCCCGGGGTCATCCGGCCGCCGCATCCGCGCCTGCTCGAGCCAGGCGCTGTCCGAGCGTGCATCGCCGGATGTCATCGCCCGGGAAGCAAGCGCTTCGACCGGAATCGACGGCAGGCTGTCCGCAGCACGACGATCGCTGGGCGCCGAGGCAGCATCACGCACCATCGCCGCCAGCGCTGCAGCCGGCGAGCCGATGGCGGCAGCCGGACCGGATCCACCACTGGCACTGCCGATCGCGAGCACCGGACTGGAACGCGCTTCTGCCACCCGGCGCTCCTGTTCGGCAGCGAGCGCATCCTTCCGGGACTGGATCGGATCGATGCCGTCCGGCACCAGCGAAGGCCTGGCGGACCGGCCCGTATCTGGCGGCACGATCGCCCCCGGCGCACCCGCGCCGGGCAGCCGCTGCGCCGACGACCGGCTGGCATCCGTCGGCAGGATCGACTCTGGCGGCAATGGTGGCAATGGCGGCAGCGCGGGCAGGGACCCGCGGCGCGCCTGGTCATCGATGGTGCGCTCGAGTGCGCTCGTCGACTCGGGTGGCCGCACCGCGTCACTCGCGTTTGCGGTAGCCGAAGAACCGCGCCGCCGCTGCGAACTACCGTCGCTCTCCTCGGTGCCGAAGGCCTGCCAGGCGAGCATGGGCAGCGCGAGCAACACCAACCCGCCACCAAGCCACCAGTGAAGATCCCTGCGCAGCAGACCCCTGGAGGGTGGGCCGTCTGTCCTCGACCATGCATGTCCCCGCGCACCTGAAGGCTGCGCCGGGCCATCGACGTCCACCAGTGCCTCGATGCCGAATGACGGCGCGGGTTCCTCCTTGCGCAGATCGCTCATTGCGACGCCTCGTCCGGGCCTGCGGCCGCACGCGCGCTGCGGGGGGACGCCTCCGGGTCCAGCGGCTGCAGCCGCTCCGCGCTCACCTGCATGCGGCCGAGCCGCAGCAGGAAACGGTCGGCCAGCCGCTGCACCACCATGAACCGGCCGCGCACGAGGTAGTTGACCAGTTCGCCTTCTCCCGATTCACCGGCGACGAACAGCGCCGGCATCTCCTGCAGCGACGCCGGCATCTGGATGTACGTGAAGCGGCCGTCATCGAGCACCTGCACCGGGCGAAAGGCTGCGCGGCCGCTGATGCGATAGTCGAAGTTCAGACGTTCGACCGGCACGCCTTCGGGGGCCGTACGTTCACGGTCGGCCCGGGCCGCCGGTGCTGCGCCGCGCGCCTCGCGCGCCGACGGCTCGCGTGCAATCGCCAGCAGTTCCGGGTACGTCCAGCTCACGCGCTGGTACCAGGCGCCCCCTTCGGGCGAACTGCGCAGACCGAGCTGGTAGGTACGGCGATTGGTCACCAGCGAGCCGCTTGTATACAGGTCTGCGCGGATCGGCTTCAGGAACACGTTCGAGCCCTTGTCCTGCACGATCCACTGCACCGTGTCGCCAAGCGCCAGCGCCACCACCGTCTCGTCGGGCTCGAGCGCGAGGTGCGTCACCGCCCCGGGCCGGGTCAGCAGCAGGTACGACTCGTTGACGTCGTAGCGGAACACGACCAGCCGCGTGTCCTGTGGCATCGCGAGCGGCAACTGCTGCGCGAGGGCAGGCTGTGCGCCTGCCGCACCATTGAGGACCGTGGCGCAGGCCATCGCAGCGGCGAGGCGGCGCCACGCTCGCCCGGTCACGACAGTTCCTC
>CAMDXD010000406.1 GCA_945877995.1 Bordetella parapertussis | reverse complement strand
CGCCGCCACCGACGTGATGGGCAACCAGATCGACCTGCTGTTCGACCAGGGCTCGACCGCCAGCGGCAACGTGCGCGGCGGCAAGATGCGCGGGCTGGTCGTATCCGCGCGCTACCGCATGTCGACGCTGCCCGACGTGCCCGGGTTCGTCGAGGCCGGGCTGAAGGACTTCGAGATCGCCAACGCCACCGGCCTGCTTGGCCCCGCCGCCCTGCCGCCGTCCATCGTGCAGCGGCTTCATGCCGCCGCGCTGAGGGCGTTGGCCACGCCGCAGGTGAAGGAACGCTTTGCGCAGATGGGCGTGGACGCGATCGGCAGCAGCCCGGAAGCGTTCGGTGCCTTCATTCGCGAAGACTTCGCGCGCTGGACGAAGGTCGTGCAGGCGAGCGGGATACGGCCGGACTGAACCGTCCGGCAAGATGCTCACAGCGGCTTGATGCCCGCCACCTTCATGAGCTTGCCGTGCTTGTCGTAGTCCTGGCGGATGCGCGCGGCCATCTGCGCAGGGGTCGTCGTCCACGGCTCGAACTCCTCCAGCCGCTTCTTCGTGTCCGGGCTTTCCATCGCGCGCGCGATCTCGCCGTTGATCCGATCGACCAGCGGCTTCGGCAGGCCGGCGGGCGCGAACACACCTACCCAGCCGGCGTACTCGTAGCCCGGCTGCCCGGACTCGGCGACCGTCGGCGTGTCCGGGAACGCGGTGAGGCGGATGTCCGACGTGACCGCGATCAGGCGCAGCCGCTTCGAGCCCAGGTGCGTGGACACCGAGGCCGGAGTGCCTGCCGACAACTGCGCCTCGCCCGAGACCAGCGCAGCGGTCGCAGGCCCGCCGCCCTTGTACGGCACGTCGACCATCCGCGTGCCGCTCATCGAACCGAGCAGCGCAACCGCCAGGTGCGAGAAGCTGCCGCTGCCTGCGGTCGAGTAGAACAGCTGATCCGGACGCGCGCGCGCGAGGCCGATCAGGTCCTTCACCGATTTCGCGGGCAGGGACGGGTGCACCACGAGCAGCCCGGTCTGGCGCACCAGGGTGCCGATGCCGACGAAATCGTTCAGCGTGTCGTACGGCAGCTTTGCGTAGACGAACGGGTTCACCACGTGGGCCATCGAATGCACCATCAGCGTATAGCCGTCGGCCGGCGACTTCGAGACGATGTCGGCACCGATGGTGCCAGCCGCGCCACCGCGGTTGTCGACGACGAACTGCTGGCCGAGGTTCTCGGAGATCTTCTGGAACACGATGCGACCGACGATGTCCGTGAGGCCGCCCGCCGCCCAGGGCGTCACCACGCGCACGGGCTTGGCCGGCCAGGACTGCGCAACGGCAGTCAGCGGCAGGGTGGAGGCTAGCAGGGCGGGCAGCGCGAGGGCAACCACTGCCGGGGCGCGTCGGGTCGGTTTCATCGATCTCTCCATTGGAACGGGCCGCGCGAAGCGCGCGATGCATCGCGAGCGGTACTGTGCCAGCGGTCACCGGCAGCGTCCGTCGTTTTGCGGTAGCTTAACTCGACACACAGGAGGAGCAGAAATGGCCATCTATCCGAACCACACCCGCCGCCAGCTCGAAGCCGGGAAGATCGCGATCGGCATGGGGCTGCGCCTCGCGCGCACCGTGGACATCGCGACCATCGGCAAGACCTGCGGCTACGACTGGCTGTTCATCGACATGGAACACAACTCGATGGACGTCGACATGGCTGCGCAGATCTCGATGGCCTCGCTTGCGGTCGGCATCACGCCGATCGTGCGCGTGCCCGGCAAGGAGCACCACCACGCGTCGCGGCTGCTCGATGCCGGCGCACAGGGCATCGTCGTGCCGCATGTGGATTCGGTGGAAGAGGCGCGGCGCGCGGTCGCTTACTGCAAGTACCCGCCGATCGGCCACCGCTCGGCGATGGGCGTGCTGCCCCAGTACGGCTATGCGTCGGTATCGGTGGGCGAATCTACGGCCGGCGCGAATGCGGAGACCTTCGTCTGCGTGATGCTCGAGACGCCCGATGCGATCGCGCTGGCCGACGAGATCGCCGCGGTTCCCGGCATCGATTCGATCCTGATCGGCACCAATGACCTGTGCTGCGAGATGGGCATCCCAGGCCAGTTCGGCGACCCGAAAGTCGAGGCTGCGTACCGCACCGTGATCGACGCCTGCCGCAAGCACGGCATCCATCCCGGCATGGGCGGCGTCTACGACCCGAAGCTGATGGAGAAGTACATCGGGTACGGCATGCGTTTCATCCTGTCCGGCGGGGACATGGGTTTCCTGATGGCCGGCGCACGGGAACGGGCGAACTTCCTGCATGGGCTGAAACTCTAGATGTCTGGCAGGGAATCGACCGGGCTGCGGACACCACCGCCGCCGACGTTCAGGACGTGGGTATAGATCATCGTCGTCGACACGTCTGAATGGCCGAGCAGTTCCTGCACCGTCCGGATGTCATAGCCATTCTGCAGGAGCGTGGTGGCGAACGAGTGGCGCAGCGTGTGCGGTGTGGCAGGCTTTGCGATTCCAGCGAGGCCGATCGCACGCCTGAAGCTTCGCTGGAACGTCTGGTCGTACATATGGTGCCGGCGCACCACGCCCGAGCGCGGATCAACGGAATGCGTCGCCTGGGGAAACACCCAGAACCAGGTCCATGAATGGCCGGCCCGCGGATACTTCCGCTCGAGCGCGTCCGGCATTTCGACCCCGCCGCGGCCCGCCTCATGGTCGGCCAGCCAAAGGGCCCGCGCCCGCGTGAGCTGTTCGCGCAGCGGGGCTTCCAGGCTCTGCGGCAGCATGACGATCCGGTCCTTGCCGCCCTTGCCTTCGCGGACGATGATCGCGCGTCGCGCGAAGTCGACATCCTTGACCCGCAGTTGCAGCCCTTCGGTGATCCGCAGCCCCGTGCCGTACAACAGCCGGGCGAACAGTTGGTGCTCGCCGTCCATCACGGCAAGTATCCGGGCGACCTCATCGGGCGAGAGCACCACGGGCAGTCGCTTCCGGGCCCGCGGCCGGTCCAGGCCAGACATCCAGGGCAGGTCGACGGCGAGAACCTTGCCGTAGAGAAACAGCAACGCCGACAGTGCCTGGCTGTGAGTCGACGCCGAGACCTTCCGCTTGTTCGTCAGCCAGGACAGGAACAGCTCCACCTCGGGCCCGCCCATGGTCGATGGGTGCCGCCGATCGTGGAAGCGGATGAAGGCGCATGCCCAGTAGACGTACGCCTGCTCGGTGCGCGGGCTGTAGTGCAGGTAACGCAGCCGCTCGCGCAACTGATCCAGCAACCTGGCGGACCTCAGGGGCGGAAGTGGCAGCGTGCCGCTTTTCATGGCTGGTTTATTTGACCAAATAACCAGCATAATTCTCGCAAGCTGTTGAGTGAAGCGAGAAAAAGAGCCTTTGCAGCGCCGATCTATGGAGACAATCGGCGGCGTTAGCAGTCAGGTTTGTCTCCCTACATTACGTTAAGCATCATTTACTTGCATGGGGCGATGACAGACCTCTTCATCTTCGTGGCCGGGCTACCAATGGCTTACGCAGTAATTGCTTCCGGATTGGTGTGGCGCTTGGTGACAAAGCCATGGCTTTACCTCTCAATCGCTTGCGCTGCGTCGACTCTTCTTTACTGGGCGATCTCTGTTGCAATTGTGCCGCAGGACCACATCGTGACTTATGCGGTGAAACCCAATGTCGACCGCGAAGCATCTCCTCGAGAAGTGGAGCTCTGGGCAGGTCTGATATCAGATACGTCGGGCCTAATCGTCTACTCCTCCGTTGCGGTCGCTGCCTTTGCTCTTTTGTTCGTCTTGATGCGTCGACGCCCCTCGTGAGTAAACGGGCGCTTTCTTCCCCAGAAGAATCGCGAGTCTGCTAATCCAGACGGTTCAGCACTGCTTAAGATGCCTAACCCTACGTTCGACCGGAACACCGCCAGCGGCGCCCCGCGAGCCAGCGCTCGTCTATTCTCTGTCTCGGGGGGCGCCGCTGGCGTCGTCCGGTCAACTCCACGTT
>CAMDXD010000405.1 GCA_945877995.1 Bordetella parapertussis | reverse complement strand
CGCGCAGCCAAACAAACGCCCCGTCCCTCTGGTTCGGGGCGTTTTCGTTTGTGCCCCGGACTCAGACTCAGACTCAGACTCAGCAAGGCTTCGCAGCATGCCGACCCCGACCTTCGTCATCCATGTCCACGATTACTGCCACCTTTGCGAGACCATGATTTCGCAGTTGCAACCGCTGGTCGATTCCGGGCGGCTCGTCCTGCGGAGCGTCGATCTCGACCAGCATCCCGAGCTCGAGCACCTGTACTCGGAGCGGGTGCCGGTGCTGACGCACGACGATGGCGAACTGATCTGTTTCGGCCAACTGGACGTAATCGCTCTGGCGCACGCGCTGATGCGGTGAAACTCGGCGGCAGGCGTTCTCGTGCACGCCAGATGCGCGCCAGCGAAAACCCCGGCCGCACAGCAACTTGGCTAGAATCCGCTTGCCCTCGTTCTGCGACCTTCCGGTCGGCAGGAGGCAGCGCGAAGTTACACAGGAATCGACGCACACCCGATGCAGTACATCCGCAACTTCTCCATCATCGCCCACATCGACCACGGCAAGTCCACGCTGGCCGACCGATTCATCCAGCGTTGTGGGGGGCTGTCCGACCGTGAGATGGACGAGCAGGTGCTCGATTCGATGGATCTCGAGCGCGAGCGCGGCATCACCATCAAGGCGCAGACGGCGGCGCTGAAGTACGTCGCACGTGACGGCCATACCTACAGCATGAACCTGATCGACACCCCTGGCCATGTCGACTTCTCATATGAGGTGTCGCGTTCGCTGTCTGCCTGCGAAGGTGCGTTGCTGGTGGTTGATGCGTCGCAGGGGGTCGAGGCGCAGACGGTCGCCAACTGCTACACCGCGACCGAACTGGGCATGGAAGTAGTTGCAGTGCTGAACAAGATCGACCTTCCGTCCGCCGAACCCGAGAGGGTAATCCAGGAAATCGAAGACATCATCGGCATCGATGCGCGGGACGCGGTTCGCGCGAGCGCGAAGACCGGCCTCGGTATCGACGACATCCTCGAACAAGTGATCGCGCGCATCCCGCCGCCGCAGGGTGACCCGGATGCGCCCCTCAAGGCGCTGATCATCGATTCGTGGTTCGACAACTACGTGGGCGTGGTCATGCTCGTCCGGGTCAAGGACGGCACGCTGCGCCCGAAGGACCGGCTGCTGCTGATGGCCACCAGCGCGTCCTATAACTGCGAGCAGGTGGGCGTGTTCACGCCCAAGGGCAGGCAGACCGAGTCGCTGTCGGCGGGAGGCGTCGGCTACATCATCGCCGGCATCAAGGAATTGAAGGCGGCAATGGTCGGCGACACGGTCACTCTGGCAGAGCGTCCGGCAGCGGAACCGTTGCCGGGCTTCAAGGACATCAAGTCCCAGGTGTTCGCCGGACTGTATCCGGTCGAATCGAACGCCTACGAGGCCTTGCGCGATGCGCTCGAAAAGCTGCATCTGAACGATTCTTCGCTGCGCTACGAGCCGGAGACATCACAGGCGCTGGGCTTCGGCTTCCGCTGCGGCTTCCTCGGCCTGCTGCACATGGAAATAGTGCAGGAGAGGCTCGAGCGCGAGTACGACATCGACCTGATCACCACAGCGCCTACGGTGGTGTACCGTATCCTGATGCGCGACGGCGAGACCATCGAGATCGACAACCCGTCGAAGCTGCCTGAACAGTCGAAGATCGACGACATCCTCGAGCCGATGATCAAGGCCACCATCATCGTTCCCCAGGACTATGTCGGTCCGGTGATGACCCTGTGCAACCAGAAGCGTGGTGCGCAGAAGGACATGCACTATTCGGGGCGCCAGGTGATCCTCACCTACGAGTTGCCGCTGAACGAAGTGGTGATGGATTTCTTCGACAAGCTGAAGTCGGTCAGCCGTGGTTATGCTTCACTCGACTACGAGTTCACCGACTTCCGTTCCTCCGACCTGGTGAAGCTCGATATCCTGATCAACGGCGAGAAGGTCGACGCGCTCTCGGTCATCGCGCACCGTTCAACCAGCCAGAGCCGTGGCCGTGAACTCGCGGTGAAGATGCGCGAACTGATCCCGCGTCAGATGTTCGATGTCGCCGTCCAGGCGGCGATCGGCGCGCATGTCATCGCGCGCGAGACCATCAAGGCGCTGCGCAAGAACGTGCTGGCCAAGTGTTACGGCGGTGATATCTCGCGCAAGCGCAAGCTGCTCGAGAAGCAGAAGGCCGGCAAGAAGCGCATGAAGCAGGTGGGACGGGTGGAAATCCCGCAGGAGGCTTTCCTGGCCGTCCTGCGTACCGACAGCAAGTGACCATGGAAGAGAGCGGACAGTGAATTTCCCCCTGATCATGCTGGTGCTACTGCTCATCACTGGCGCCATCTGGCTGCTCGACAGGCTCGTGCTGAGGCGCAACCGGCCCGAGGGCAAGCGCGAGCCCTGGTGGATCGAGTACGCGAAAAGCTTTTTCCCGGTCATCCTGATCGTGTTCGTGCTTCGGTCCTTCCTCGTCGAGCCGTTCAAGATACCGTCCGGCTCCATGATCCCGACACTGCTCGTAGGCGACTTCATCCTCGTCAACAAGTACACATACGGCATCCGGCTCCCCGTGGCGAACGTGAAGGTGTTCGAGATGGGATCGCCGCAACGTGGCGACGTGATGGTGTTCCGGTATCCGGACGATCCTTCGCTCGACTACATCAAGCGGGTGGTCGGCGTGCCTGGCGACCGCGTGGCGTACCGCGACAAGCGGCTGGAGATCAATGGCCAGCCCGTTCCGTTGAAGCCGGTCGGCGACTACAGCTATGTCGAGGGCGGGCTGTCCTTCGTGAACGCACGGCGCCTGTCCGAGACGATCGCAGAAAAGCCGCACGATATCCTGGTGCAACCGGACATGCCGACGATCCAGCCCGGCGGTGTCCGGCGCTTTCCGCTGCGCGAAAATTGCGAATACAATGATGCCGGGTTCACTTGCACCGTCCCGGCCGGCCACTATTTCACGATGGGCGACAACCGCGACGCGAGCGCCGACAGTCGCTACTGGGGCTTCGTGCCCGAACGCAACATCGTCGGCAAGGCCGTGATGATCTGGTGGAATTTCGACGCAATGGCCCGAATCGGTACGCGGATACAATGAACGATCTCCCCATGCGCAATCGGCAGCAGGGCATTACGCTCGTCGGGCTCGTCTTCCTGAGCACCGCGCTCGTGGTCGTCTCGATCTTCGCCATGAAACTGGTGCCGGCCTACATCGAGCGGTACACCATCGGCAAGATCTTCAGGCAGATCGTCAACGACCCCGCGTACGCCAACGCGACGGCTGCCGATGTCCGGGCAGCATTCCAGCGGCAGGTGGTGATCGATTCCGTGAAAGCCATCACGCCGTCCGACCTCGTGGTCACCCGCGAAGCCGGGCAACTGGTGGTGGAGGCCCGCTACGAGATCACGATCCCGTTGATCTCGAATATCAGCCTGCTGGTGGATTTCCAGCCGACCTCGCGCTGAGGCGGCCCTGCCGCCACGCGCCGCGTCCGCATTTCCTGCCCAAGATGTCCCGCGCGATCCAGCACGCATTCTCGAACCCCAAGCTGATCGGCCGGGCGCTCACGCATCGCAGCTTCGGCGCAGACAATAACGAGCGGCTCGAGTTCCTCGGCGACAGTGTCCTGAACTGCGTGGTCGCGCAGGCACTGCTGGAGCTTTTTCCCTTCGCCGCGGAAGGGGAACTATCGCGTCTGCGCGCCAATCTCGTGAACCAGCAGGCGCTGTTCGAGGTTGCCCTGGAACTCGACTTGGGCGCTTCCCTGCGGCTGGGCGAGGGTGAGGCACGGACCGGCGGACACCGGCGCCCGTCGATTCTTGCCGATGCGTTCGAGGCGGTGGTTGGTGCGGTGTTCCTCGACGCCGGTTACGGCGCCGCGTCCGTGTTCGTGACCTGCAACCTGGGCGCGCGCCTGGGTGCAATCGATATCAACGCGCCCGCCAAGGATCCGAAAACGCGCCTGCAGGAATGGCTGCAG
>CAMDXD010000404.1 GCA_945877995.1 Bordetella parapertussis | reverse complement strand
ATGCCGGCGAACGGCATCACCAGCCATGCCCCCTGCGCCGCGACGACCGTGGCCACGACCAGCACCGGCACGCACATGCCTACGGCCACCCAGCGCCGCGCGGCAGGCGACAGTGACCGGTTCGGACGTGCAGTCAGGCTCAGGCCGCCCGTCGGGTCAGAACGCTTCCGGTCTTCCGCTGGCACCGCGGTGATCGCAACGGAGCCCACATCGGCCTCGATCGTAGTGATTTCGAATCTCCCTGCGCGGCTGGCGACCGACAAGCCTGTACAGGACACCAGCCTGACCGACGGCGGACCTCTCGAAAAGGTCCGCTGGCCGGAACGTGCGGCCGGATCGGCCGCGCCAATGGCATGCAGGAACAGAACTTGTGACCTGCATGCAACGCGATACGGACAGCATCTGGTGGTTCACCGTCGCTATCCGGATATGTCCCGGTGGCCGATGCAGCCTGTGACCGGAGGCCTGCAACGACACGCTGACGAACCCCGGGTTGAACTTCGGGCCGGGTCAGACACGGCCTTACAACGTAGATGCGAATCTAGCACAGCCGACAGGCAACCTTCAACCGCGCTGCCCTGTCTCAGGTGGGTTCGACGGCGGCCTCGATACGATCGATCTGCACCTGCGCGGCCGCGCCGGTCCAGTCGGGAACGGGTGCATGGGCCAGGCGCCCGAAGCAGGGTGCGGGCAGCCAGCGCTCCAGCGTCCCGAACACCTCGTCAGCCCGCGCGAGCCCGGGATCGATCTCGTTTGCCAGCCATCCGGCCAGCGACAGCCCGCGCCGCTGCACCGCCTCGGCAGTGAGCAGCGCATGGTTGATGCAACCCAGCCGCAGGCCGACCACGAGCAGCACCGGGAAGCCGAGCTCCATGGCAAGTGCCGCAGTATCGGCGCCCGGACCTGGCTGGTCCGCCAGCGGCACGCAGAAACCGCCGACCCCCTCGACCAGCAGCCAGTCGACACGCGCGCCCGCGGCCCGCGCCGCCTCGACGATCCGCCCGGTGGACAGCGCAACGCCCGCCTGCCGTGCAGCCAGGTGCGGCGCGACCGGCTCGGCGAACCGGTACTGGTTGACCCACGCCGCCGGCAGCGCCACGTTCGCCGCCGCCACTGCGGAATCGATGTCCTCCCATGCAAGGGTGCTGCCGTCGCCCTCCGGTGCGCAGGCTCCGGAGGCGATCGGCTTCATCACGCCGACCCGGTGGCCGGCCGCGCCGAGCGCACGTGCGACTACCGCGCAGCTGCGCGTCTTGCCGATACCGGTATCGGTGCCGGTGACGAACAACCCGCGCATTCGCGTCAGCCCCCGCCGCTGCCAGGGCGAGCGCGTTCGAAACGCACGATCGAGCGACCGTCGGCAGTACGCCGCGGTTCGCCGCGCCACGCATGGCCGTAGACGACTTCGTAGGTGGCCGGCAGGCGGCCGTCGCTGCGGAAGCGTTCGTAGGCTGCGACCACCCGGTCGAACGCATGCCGCCCCATCATGCCCTGCCGCCGGCCAGCGGTTGCATTGTGCGCGCCGATCGCCTTCAGGTCGCGCATGAGTTCGGGCAGCGACGGGTAGGTGAGCGTGACCCGCTCCATGTCCACCACCGGCGTGACGAACCCGGCCTCCAGCAGCATGTCGCCGATGTCGTGCATGTCGGTGAAGCGGCTGACATGGCTGTAGCCGTCGACCTCCGCGAATGCCGTACGCAGCTCCTTCAGCGTATCGGGGCCGAAGGTGCTGAACATGACCAGCCCGCCCGGCCGGATGACGCGTGAGAACTCGCCCAGCGCCGCCGGCAGGTCGTTCACCCACTGCAATGCGAGGTTCGACCACGCCATGTCGATCGACCCGGCCGCGAGCGGCAGGCGCTCGAGGTCGCCGCAAACCGGCAGGGTACGCGCGCGTCTGGCAAGTGCCGACCACCAGCGGCCCGGCTCCTTTGCCAGCGCGGTGCGCAGCATCGCCGGTGCGATGTCGAGCGCGAACCGCTGCGCCTTCGGGTAGCGCGCCGCCAGCGCCAGCGTGCCGTGCCCGGTGCCGCTGCCGGCATCGAGCAGGCGCGACGGCTCGATGCGGATGTAATCGAGACGCTCGGCCATCCGGTCGCCGACCTCGCGCTGCAGGACCGCCGCACGGTCGTAGTCGGACGCGGCACGCGAAAACGAGGCGCGGGTGGCGCGCTTGTCGATCACGTGCGGCTCGGTCGGGGGCAGGTTCATGTGCGGGAAGCGGTCTCGGGCAGTGCGTGGCGCGAGGCGCCGACCATCTGCCCGATCGTAGCGGCAAGCCGTCCGGCTTGTAAGACAGGCAGCGCGTGCCCATCCGCGGCCACGGCCAGCCCGCGTGCGCGCGGCAGCGCAGCCGCGAGTGCGTGCGCGGCCGCCGCGGGCACCAGCGCATCTCGCTCACCGTGCACGAGGGCAACCGGGACATCCAGCGCGCACAGCCTCCCACGCAGGTCCGCGCGGCGCAGGCAGTCGAGCCCCTGCATCATCGCGTCGGAGAACACGACAGCCGCCTCGCCAGGCAGCGCACGGTCGAAAGAACGACGCAGGCGACGTACCAGTGCCGGCGCATCCGCTGAACCCATCGCACAGAGCGACGCTAGGCGCGACTGCGCGGCCGGCACCGAGGCCGCCGCGACAGCTGCGAATGCGTCGAACTCGGCAGCGGGCATGGCGGGGATCCAGCCGTCGCCGGCGACGAAGCGGGGCGTGGCACCGACCAGGACCAGCGCCGCGACCGCCCCGGGATGGGCGAGTGCGCGGTCGACCGCGAGGATCGCGCCGAGCGACCATGCACAGATGCCGAAGGGCGGGCCTTCGCCGGCACGCACGGCTGCCGCACGCTGGTCGATGGCGGCGACGGCTGCCCTGCAGGCTACCGCCGTCGCGACGATCTCCGGCGGCAGCAAGGCCCGCAGTTCATCGAACACCGATGGCCCGAAGCCCCATCCCGGCACCAGCAGCCAGTCGCAGATCGGCGCGCGCGCGTGTTCATCCATGCCGTGCATCGATCTCATGCATGGCCTCGCACAACCGGTCGACCTGCTCGATTGTATGCGCGGCCGACAGCGAGATGCGCAGGCGGGCGCTGCCGGCCGGGACGGTCGGGGGTCGTATTGCCGGCACCAGCAATCCGCGTTCGGCCAGCGCGGCCGACAGGGCGACCGCCTGCGCGGAGGCGCCCACCACCCACGGCTGTATCGCGGTCGACGACGGCAGGGCGTGCCCGCTGCGCAGCCCGCGCACGCCCGCCTGCCAGCGTCGGACCAGGACGCCGAGGTGCTCGCGCCGCTGCGGCTCCTGCTCGATCAGCGCCAGACTCGCCTGCAGCCCGCATGCGAGCATCGGCGGCAGCGCGGTCGTGAATACATACGTGCGCGCCGACTGCACCAGTGTGTCGATCACTTCGGGCGCGGCCGCGACGAATGCGCCGAATACCCCGGCCGCCTTGCCCAGCGTGCCCATGTAGATGACCCGGTCGAGCACTTCGGACGGCTCGATGCCGAAGTGCGCCAGACAGCCGCGCCCGCCACCGAGCACGCCGAAGCCGTGGGCGTCGTCGACCAGCAGCCAGGCATCGAAGCGGGCTGCCAGTTCGAGCAATTCGGGCAGCGGGGCGATGTCGCCGTCCATGCTGAACACGCCATCGACCATGATCATGCGCACCCGTGCAGCGCTGGCGGCCAGCTGGCGCTCCAGCGCCGCGAGGTCACCGTGCCGATGACGGTGGAAGGTGGCGCGCGACAGCAGCGCGCCGTCGTTCAGGCAGGCATGGTTCAGCCGGTCGCCGAACACGGCGTCGCCACGACCGAGCAGTGCGGTGGCGATGCCGAGGTTGGCCATGTAGCCGGTCGAGAACAGCAGGGCCGCCGGGAACCCGGAAAAGCGGGCGAGCGCGCGCTCCAGCGCCTCGTGCGCCTCGGCATGCCCGGTCAGCAGGTGCGAGGCCCCGGCCCCGGTACCGTAGCGCTGCACGCCCTCGGTGACCGCCCGGGCGATC